>WFQT01000250.1 GCA_015486895.1 Anaerolineae bacterium | reverse complement strand
TGCCCGTAAGCGCATCCAGGTTACAGTTTACTTGCTGACCTATCGCGACGTTATCACGGCGCTGGAAACTGCGGCTGCTCGTGGTGTGACGGTGCAGGTCATTTTAGAAGACCATCCGTACGGTGGCGGAAGTAACAAAAAAGTCAGCGAGGCTTTGAAAGCCCACGGCGTGGCAGTGAAAGCGGGTAATCCGGCTTTCCGTTACACGCACCAGAAGACGGTAACCATTGATGACCGGATCACCTTTATTATGACCGCTAATCTCACCTATTCCGCTTTCCACAAAAACCGGGAATTTATCCTCATCAGTGAAGACCCGGTCAAGATCTCAGAAATCGATAAAGTTTTTGCTGCCGACTGGGAACGACGGCCTCCCAATCTGGAGCACCCGAAATTAGTATGGAGCCCTATCAACAGCCGCATGGCTATTCTGGAACTGATCGACAACGCCAAAAGGGGAATCGAGATGTATCAGGAGGAAATGTACGACTCTGAGATGGTGGGGACATTGGTCACCGCGGCAGAAAAGGAAGGCGTTGATATCAAGGTTATCGGCCCCTACCGGAAGGGTGGCTCCGGCCGGTGGGCCCAACTCTCCCGGCACGGCGTCCACGTCCATCGTCTGAAAACACCTTTCGTGCACGCCAAGGTGATCATTGTGGATGGTCAACGGGCGCTCATTGGCTCCGTTAATCTGTCCAATACTTCTCTAGACTACAACCGGGAATTGGCCGTTGAAACATCAAATCCAGCTATCATCCAGCGCCTGCAAAGCACTTTTGCCTCGGATTGGCGGCGCCCGACACACACTCGCTAAGAGCCAGCAAGTTGCCATTTTGCAAGTGGCTGCTGCTTTTGTATAATGCGTTGCTAATTTTGTTCCCGGAGGAGACAAGGTACAAAACAGACCGGAGGAGCCTCGTGGTAGGCAGCCGAGAAATCCAAACAAAGTGGGACCAGTTGTACCAGGAAGGCAGGATATCCAGGCACCGCGGCAATACCCATCGCTGGCTTACCACACACAAGCGTTGGCTAAGCGGCGGGCTGGCGTTGGAAATTGCTTGCGGACGAGGTTGGGATGCCATCTGGTTGGCGCAGCATGGCTATCGGGTCATTGCTACGGACATCAGCCGCCGCGCTTTGCAATTGGCGCGTCGGGCTGCTCACGCTGCCGGCATCGAAGAACGGATGATCTTCTTACTTAGTAATGTTCAGGAGGTTGACTTTCTGCCGGCGACCTTTGATCTGTTGCTGGGCTTTTCGTTTTGGGAACGGAAGAAAGCGCCGGTAATGAAAGCCTGGGTCAAGCCGGGCGGATTGATCCTGTACGAAACACTTAACTCAGGGTGGCTAGATTTCCGGCCGGGGGTGAACCCGGAACATGTACTGCGACCTGGGGAACTTTCCGCCTGGCTTGCCGACTGGGAAATCATCGATCAGAAAGAAATGATGGACTGGCGAGAAGAAGAGGGAATCAGACCGGTGAATGGCATTCTGGCCCGCAAACCGGCCGAAAAATAAACGTGCCGGGCACGGCAGTATTGGTTACTGGAGTCTGGCGAAAATCCATTTTTGGCTTAACCAGGCAATTCCAACCACAGATTACACGGATTACACCGATTTCTGGTTTGATTTCCCCCTAAAATTCTGTGAAAACCTGTTTTAACCTGCAGCCAAAACTAAAAGCGTTGGATCAGGTTAGTACTTTATCAGTGAGATTCTTGTACGCTGGACAAGAAAACAAAAATTTAACGCAGGGCCGGAAAGTAGCATAGGGCCTCGTGCCCATGTGTGGGATACACGCTCGGCGGCAACCCTACCGGGGCTTTTGCAACGTCTGCAAAGCCTGCCTTCGCAGGCTAAATCCAGTCGCCGGAGGGCGACTTCGCAGATGTTGCCCGCAGTGTCCAACTGCCGGGCCTCTGTTAGGCTTTTTCGGTTCTGGTTCGGCCAGGTTAGGAAGAGAATAGAGAAATAGTGATTCCAAGTATTCGACGAACAGTACGGCAACAAACAGATAATCAGAAGCGAGCGGGGAAATTGAGCTTGCTGATGACAGTGAACAGATTTCTCAGCCGGCGATACCGGCTCATTCACATTTTGCTGTTAATCATCCTGCTCTGGGTGAGCAGTCAGGCCGTGACCTGGGCCACAAGCTCGGGGGGAACCAGGCCTATACACATTTCCATTGATGGCCGGGAGCGTACCATTTACACCAATGCCAGGACGGTAAATGATCTATTGCACCAGGCAGGCATTCGGATACGCCAGGTAGACGAAGTGCTGGTGCAGAGAACGCCATTGCCGTTAGATGCAGTGCTGCCCACGCCGGTGCCAACGCCAACGCCATCCAGCCCTATCTGGCATGGCAACGGCGAGCCACAGCCCGAACTACAAGTGCAAGTGCGACGCGCTGTCAATTTCAATTTGCATGAAGGTAACAACGTCCGCTCTTTGACTACCACGGCCCAAACATTGGGGAAGGCATTAACAGATGCCGGCATCACCCTCTATCCTCAAGATGAGATTGAGCCACCCCTGGATACAGCAATGAGTAATGGTCTGGAAGTGTATCTAAGGCGCTCTTTGCCTATCACCATTTACGCCGATCACAAAATCATTGCCACGCGCAGTGCTCAGCCTAACGTTGGCGCAGCTTTAGGCACTTTAGGCTTGGTCATTATGGGTATGGATACCGTTTCACCTACTCTGGATACTCCTCTCACCGCCGGGTTGGCGATTACAGTGCACCGGGTGCAAGGGAAAATCGAATTGCAGGATGAAATGATTCCTTATGAGACAGTGTACGTTCCGGACGACAACATGCTCATTGACACCCTCCAGGTGCGGCGGCCGGGACGGGTAGGCATTAAGCGCAAACGGTTCCGGGTGCGGTTAGTGGATGGCATCGAGACCGAACGGCAACTAGAAGACCAATGGACAGCCAAGGAACCAATTGCTAAGGAGATTGCTTACGGACGGAAAATTGTCTTGCACACGATGCAAACACCAAACGGACCCATTACTTACTGGCGGCACTTCCGAGTTCTGGCGACATCTTACAGCGCTGCAACGTCGGGTAAACGGAGATCGCACCCGGAGTACGGTATCACTTACATGGGGTGGAAAATGCGCCAGGGGATTGTCGCTGTTGATCCACGGGTGATTAGGTTAGGCAGTAAAGTGTACGTCCCCGGCTACGGCATTGGCGACGTCGGCGATACTGGGGGGCGCATTTTGGGCCGGCACATCGATTTAGGCTATAACGAAAACGATCTTGTGCTCTGGTATCATTGGACAGAAGTGTACCTGCTGGCGCCTCCGCCACCCAAGAGCCAGATCAACTGGGTTTTGCCCAACTGGCCTCGTCCGCACTGAAACTGGTATCAATATAACCACTAACCGGCACCGAAGAGAAGAAAAAGAATGTATGGACTCTCCAATCAAGGCTACCTGCGCCAGGAGCAATACCGGAACAGCCGCAACCTGCAAGCCCGCATTGATTTGCATGCCCGCTTTAGTAGCAATCGTTACGGTTGGCAACGCTGGATTTTCGATCAGATAGCTGGGCTGCCGGCGAAGAGCCGAATATTAGAGGTAGGGTGTGGCCCGGGCAACCTCTGGTCGGAAAATGAGCAGCGCCTCCCGTCGGGTTGGCGACTCATGCTTTCTGACTTTTCCCCCGGCATGCTGCAGGAAGCGCGGGAAAACTTGCTGTCTATAAGGCACCAGATCGCTTTCGCCGTGTTAGATGCACAGAAGATTCCTTTTGGGAACGCTACCTTTGATGCTGTTGTCGCTAACCATATGCTTTACCACGTGCCGGACCGCCCCGCCACTTTAGCTGAAATCTGGCGAGTTCTCAAGCCAGGGGGACTGTTTTACGCTTCTACCATCGGCAGGAACCATTTGCGCGAGATATTCCAGTTCGCCGGGCAATTTGCTCCGGAGGACAGACAGTGGCAGGGACACCAGCCGACATCATTTCTGTTGGAAAACGGGGAAGCGCAACTCTCTCCCTGGTTCACCAATGTACAGCAATATCGATACGAAGACGAGCTGGAAGTTACAGAGGCTGAACCTCTCATTGCTTATATTGCGTCCATGACCGCTGACCTGTTGCCGGACAGCCAGGCTTTCGAGATATTAGTGGCGTTCATCAAGAGCAAAATAGCAAGTGAAGGGCGCATCCGTATTACCAAAGCGTCGGGGCTTTTCGTCTCCTCGCGCCGGCCGGGGGTTCGGACAGAAGCATCTGCGCAGTGACGGTCCACATGAAGCCGGCCAATGCTAAAAGCCAGTGCTTAGCAACGGCAGGCCTTAGGTGGTGAATTGACATGATGTGCACCTCCTTCTGCTTTGTAAATAGAACGCTGATTTTCACTGATCGTTTCTGGTTTATTTGCTTTACCTGCTGTATCTGCATTCTATTTGCTCAGGACTGAGCAGCTACCTTATGTTTTTAATCCGTGCAGTCCGTGTAATCTGTGGTGAAGATAGCCCGATCAAGCCTAAAATACAATTTTCGCCAAACTCTGGAACCTAAACATAGATGAATTTCCCTCATTGCCCTTACTTATTAGGGAAGAGACATGGAATCTTTGGCGATGACCGCTTGGCCGAAGGGACAAAGAGATAGCAGAGGACATCGGTGGCAAAGTGGCTTACGAGCTTTGCACGTTTCCCTGCCGTGGCGGATGATGTTCAGGTGTAAAGGGTAATACCAGCCCGCCGGCACTAATACTTCCCATTGCTTACGCGTTTTGTACGCGTTGGCGTTGTCCGGCACGATGCCTAAACGTTTGCTCACTCGCAACACGTGTGTATCTACTGGGAAAGTGGGTTTGTTGAAACAGAAGAGCAGAACAATAGATGCTGTTTTGTGGCCAACGCCGTGGATGGCTGTGAGCCATGTTTCCGCTTCTTCCACCGGCATTGTAGATAGAAAAGAGAGATCAAACTGTCCCTCCTGCTCGTAGATGCGCCGCAGGGCAGCCTGAATCCTGGGCGCTTTCTGGTTAGACAGGCCAGCGATGCGCACGGCTTCTTTCAATGCCGGTAACGGCGCCTGCATCACCTCTTCCCAGGTGGGGAAGAGGTCCCGCAAGTGACGAAATGCCTTTTCGCTGTTCACATCGGTAGTGTTCTGCGATAAGATCGTCAGTACCAGTTCGTCTAAGGGCTCGTAATGAGCTCGCCAAGTTGGCTTGCCGTAATAGTCCATCAGCCGGCGGTAGATTAACGCTGCTTTATCCTGTAGGGCCGCGTTGGTTTCTTCTGCCATAGAAAAAAGACTCAGCCTCCGTTCTTCTCCGGAATTTTCGTGCCCGGCCCATAAAGGTACATAGCGGCCCACGGCTGGTAAACGCTGACAATGGTGGTGTCGTCGATTACCTGGTCGCCATGGCGAACTATCCGGCGAACTTGCACCGTCATCCCTTTTTGGGGCCATTCTACCTGCCGGAGCCTCCCTTTGGGGAGTGTTTTATCCTCCTGGTAGCGGGGTGACGGTGGCGGTTTCACATTACTTATTACTGGCTTGGCCACCGTTACCGTCCAGTTCGGCTTGGTGCCATAGAGGTTGATGGTCAAAATGCCGCGTTTCGTGTCCACCACCGGCTGGAGCAGCAAAAAATGGCCCGTATTGTTCTTGAACTTGAGATCCACATAAGGTAGGTAGATGGTAGCATCGAATCCTGGCTTGCCGTACCAACTGACGATATAGCCATGGTTGTGCCGTTCCAGGATGGGTAAGCCGGCGAAAAAGGCGGCCCGGAAAACGGTGGTGGAGACCTGGCAGACGCCACCGCCGATGCCCACAGCCGTGCGGTCCCCCCAGATGATGAGGGAATCCTCGTAGCCATTGGCTGCCGTGACTGGCTCGCCGTACTTTGTGAACGAGAAAACACCGTCCGGCGGGATCACCGTGCCTCGCAGCGACTCTGCTTCTTTGGCTAAGTTATACACACGAGTGGGACTGGAACCGGCGAAATAGGTTGTGCCCCGGCCTACCAAATCCACAATACCTAACTCTGCCGGCGTTTTGTGCATATCTACAAATGGCGCTATCTGTTCTACCGGTAAAGTCACGCCGTTGCGACCTTGCTGCAATGCGTCCAACACCAACGGCAATATCCGGTCTATATCCAGTTTACGCCCTTCCTGGCTGGGCTGGATGACGGTGAACGAGTTTTCCGCTGGGTTATAGTCTAAGCGGGCATCGCGGGCTGGCAGGGCGATGGAAGTAGCTAAACGCTGTAACGCGTCGCGAATAGCCTTTTCGTTCCATGTCTGGTGCAGGGAAGGCTGTCCGTTCGGGCCTAAGCGGGTCTCCACGTGGGATACTGCCGTTAGCATGGCGCTGTCCCAGGCGAAGTTGCCGACGCCTTTGAGGTGGAGGAAAAAAGGATGCGTCAGGCGATTCTTAGCTGCGGGGACCATTTTCGACAGGTCGGGCATTTGTGGCTGCAGTATGTGCACAGTTACCGGCACTGGGCCGCGTTGGTTGGCTTGCAATGCCTTCTTGATAGCTGATGTCGTTGCTTCCCGGTCCAACTTGATGCCTGCTTGGCCGGGATAGGTAATGACATTAGTGGCGGAATGAATGAGGAGTGGTTCCTCTACCGGCCGGCCGTAGCGTTGGGCTAACCGTTCTACAAAGAGGGCAATAGCCCCTGTACTAAAAGAAGGAGATAATGGCACCGTCTTGCCGTCACGAAGTAGCTCTATCCATTGTTGTGGTTGCTGCCATGGCTTTCCCTCTCTGCCTAAGGAATACGCCTGGCGGATTAAACGCTCCACCGGCAAGTGGTAGCCTACTTCGTTCATGGCGATGGGCAACAAAGTGTCGCCAATGCGGACAAGCAAGGAAGGCATCACTGTGGCGGCGTTGTTACTTTGCAGTAAAGAGCGGGCTTCTCTCTCGGTCAGACCGCCCACGGGTAAGTCGCCGATCTTGACGCCGGGGAAAATTCGCCCCTGATAATGCTGCTGGAAGCCATATAGCAAGAGGAGCAGGCTCAATAGCGGCAAAAAGATCCACATGATCATTGTTAGGGGAAGAGTGTTGTGGCATTGCTGTTTCAAGACCTACTCCTTCTCGATGGCGTCAGCTTCGTTGACGGCTGATTGATCATGCTCGGTGCGGGTACGATTGCAATAGGCTTGGCCGGTGTTATCTGGCCGTCGCCGAATGGCCCGCACCGTAAAGTGTCGCCAACGCTTGCCCAGGGGCGGATCTTGTTTTCCTCTCAGTGTACTGAGCTGCCCCATGATAGCCGCAATCGTTAGTCTTTTACTTTTAGTGTACCACTGAAAAATATTCCACACAACCTTCGCTTTGCCTCGATAAAGTTGGTAGGCACGACATGCCACATCTTCCCTTGTGCTTTCTTCCCGCCCCAGAGTGATGGGCGCTGAAGATCCAGCAGACAGACCGCAAAAGTGTGGAATGCAGGGTTTAATGTTGTGCTCGTTTCTCAAAATGTCTACGACCTTTATCTACGGAGCTGGACTCTGGTGTTTTTATTTTGGCCACAGAAAAACAGAGAATTGCACAGATTTGGTTCGAAAAGCAAAGGAAAATCTGTGTTAATCAGTGCAATATGTGTAATCTGTGGTAAAGATAGCTTAGTCGAGCCTAAAATGTCATTTTCGCCAGACTCTGGGAGATGATATTGCAAATACGCCTTGGGGACGTACAGATCAGAATTTACTGACAGAAATGTAATGGTATTTTAATGCTTTTTTCATGTTGCTGTATTACTATGCAATTCGTGTGTATAACAAGCCATCATAGTATCTTCTCAAAAAGGGGAGATGAAAGCAGGTCATATTGTTAATCTGACCTACATTGCCCCGGATTGTTGCCAAGATACTCGCAGCATTCAAAAAGGAGGGAAAGACCTTATGATCGAAGTCGAAGGCCTGACGAAGTATTACGGTGACTTCCCGGCTATCGAGGATCTCACCTTTAAGGTAAATAAAGGAGAGATTCTCGGTTTTCTGGGACCCAACGGTGCCGGAAAAACTACCACAATGCGCATTCTCAGCGGCTACATGCCACCGTCTGCCGGGGTAGCTCGGGTTTCCGGATACGATGTCTTCAAACAATCCCTGGAGGCACGGCGGCACATCGGCTACATGCCGGAGAACGTGCCTCTATATGGCGAAATGAGAGTTGCTGCTTACCTGGATTACATGGGCAGCTTGCGCCGGGTAAGAAATCGCCGCCAGCGCATCACCGAAGTGATGGAGAAGGTCAACATCACTGACCAAGCCGATGCCCGTATTGCCACTCTCTCTAAAGGATACCGGCAACGGGTCGGGATGGCGCAAGCACTGCTACACAATCCTGATATCGTCATCTTGGACGAGCCTACCATCGGCTTGGACCCTCGGCAGATTATCGACGTGCGCCGGCTCATTCGCGGCCTGCAAGGAGAGCATACGGTGATCCTCAGTAGCCATATCTTGCCGGAAGTGAGCGAAGTCTCAACTCGCATCGTCATCATTAACCATGGACATATCGTGGCCGTGGATACACCTGAGGGCTTGACAGCGTTGCTCTCAGGAGGCGAGCGGGTGCACATCGAATTGCGTGGCGCACCGCCGGTAGAGAAAGTTGTTTCTGCTCTAAAAGCTTTGCCGAGTGTCAACAAAGTGGAGCCGGGCGAGCGTGCCGGGCAGTTCTTGTTGCTGTACGAACAAGGAAAGGATCCCCGCCCGTTAGTCGCTCGCACCATCGTGCAAAACGATTGGGATCTGTTAGAGCTGCACTACACTACTTTGAGCCTGGAAGACATCTTCCTGCAACTGGTCGTGAACGAAGAAGAGCAACCTGAAGCAGCGTGAACACTTCCCATTTCCAAGCAAGGAGGAAAAAACCATGCGTAATATGTGGATTATCGCCCGGCGTGAGTTGGGTTCTTATTTCATATCGCCCATTGCTTACATCGTAGTTGCAGCGCTCATTGCCTTGACCAGCAACTTTTTCTCGCTCATCCTCTTTTTCTCTCGTGAGGCAACGCTGCGCTACCTCTTTTCCAATCTCACTACCATTATGCTATTCGTCGCGCCCATTCTGGCCATGCGCTTACTGGCGGAAGAACAACGTTCCGGCACCATTGAGCTGTTGCTCACTTCGCCGGTAAACGACTGGGAAGTAGTCTGGGGAAAATGGTTAGCCAGTTTTATTCTCTGGCTCTTCATTTTAGTGCTGACGCTGATTTACCCCTTCATCTTGAAGGTATATGGCTCTCCTGATTGGGGTCCTATCATCTCTGGCTATATCGGCCTCATTGTGGTCGGCGGCACCCTGCTGGCTATAGGTGTGTTGACATCATCCCTGACGCAAAACCAGATCGTCGCGGCCGTCTTGGGAGTGGTTTTTACGATCGGTTTTTGGATCGTTGGTGGTGGTTCTTCACTTCTCTCTGGACCATTGGCCTCCGTTCTCAACTACCTTTCCTTGTCTCAGCACATCAACTCGTTCTATCAGGGTGTCATTGACGTTAAGAACATCATTTACTATTTAAGCGTGATCTTCGGAGCGCTATATATCGCCACACGGGTCGTTGAAATAAGGAGGTGGCGCTGATGAATGAACAAAAAAATCACCTGATTAACTTTCTTCCCAGCGTAGCGCTGGTCTTGTTAGCATTAGCATTGGTAGCGCGCTGGCTCTCTTTTGGACCGGATACCCTGGCTTATGTCCTGGCCGCATTGGGTGTTGCTGTATTGCTCCTGTACGCCGCTTTTTCCTGGCAAACGTTGCTGGCAGTGCTGAGAGGCCGGCAACTGCGCTACGGCAGCAATGCCTTGCTGCTGGTGGTGGCTGTGCTCGGCATCCTGGTTTTGGTAAATTACCTGGCGAATCGCCATAACAAGACTTTTGATTTAACGGCCAACAAGCAGTACACCCTCTCGAATGAGACGGTCAAGATCTTGCATGACCTTAAAGAGCCGGTGAAAGTGATGGCCTTTTTCTTGCCTACTGACTCCCGCCAGCAGGACGCCAGCCAGATGCTGCAGCGCTACGCGGCGGAGTCAAAATATTTCACCTACGAGGTCGTCGATGCGGAGAAAGATCGAGCCAAGGTGCTGCAATACAAGATCACCAGCCCCGGCGTTTTGCTCTTCATTCGCGGCGATCGCCGTCAGGAGACCTATGGCATCGATGAACAATCGCTGACCAGCACATTATTGAAAGTCATCCGCAATAAACCGAAAACGGTGTACTTCATCACCGGCCACGGGGAACGAGATCCGGGACAGTTTCATAACAGTGGCTATAGCAGCATTAAAACAGCAATGGATCACGACTTCTTCAAGGTGAAGAAGCTGGATCTGGCTACCATTACGACTACAGTGCCGGCGGATGCCAATGTTTTAGTGCTGGCCGCACCGCAAAAGCCGTTGGCCAAGAAAGAGATTAAAGTCCTCTTCAGCTACCTGAACAAGGGTGGCAAGGTCATGATCCTCTCCGACAACGGCCTGGATTTCTCGGCTATGAGAACCCAGTTGCAAGAATGGGGTGCATACCCGCGAGCCGATCTGCTCATTGATCCCCGTTCCTCTTTCTTTGGCGACATAACCACGCCACTTATATCCAGCTATCACTACTCAGAGATAACGAAAGATCTGAATGGCGTGCGCACCATCTTCCCCGGGGCCTGCTCCATTGAAATGGGCAAACAGAGCCCGAAAGGTAAGTCTGTCCTCTCGCTGTTTGAGAGCAGCAATGATAGCTGGGGAGAAACGGATTGGAAAAATGCCACCAAGGTGAAGTTCGATAGCGGAAAAGATATGAAAGGACCGTTGACATTAGCAGTGTCCGTCTCCGATATGACGAACAAAGGTCGGTTGGTCGTCTTTGCCGACTCTGATTTCGTTTCCAACGGCTTACTTAGCCGGGTGCAAGGTACCGGCAATGCAACCCTTTTCATGAATGCTTTGAATTGGTTGGCAGAAGACGAGCAGTTGATTTCTGTTCCGCCTAAGCCGCCGGCTTCACATCCTATTAATCCGCTAACGGCCGGACAACGCTCACTGATTTACTACAGCACCGTTGTCTTCCTGCCGCTTCTCTTGTTGATTGTTGGGCTGTACATCTGGTGGCAACACCGGTAGGAAATCCTTCCTGCCGGATGAACCGGCCGCGACGAGCTGTATTTTGCGCTCGTCGCGGCACGGGGAAATACCACATCTTGTGGAACTAAGCCCAGCACTGGATTGCATCAAGGAGGGACCATGAAAATACGTAACACTGTTATCATTGTTCTGGCGTTCATCGCCTTAGCTGCTTACGTTTACTTTGCAGAGTGGAAGAAACCGGCCGCTGACGAAAAGGCAACGCCAACGGCAGTCAGCATTGACATCTTGCCCAATGTCGAGCCGGGCAAAGTTGCCGCCATCGCCATCAGCCGGGGCGACAAGCTTGTCAAACTGGAAAAAAGGGATGAACACTGGCAATTCGTTGTGCCTGAGAATGGGGGGCGAGCGGATGACGCTACAGTGAAAGGAGGTATTGCTGCAGTCACGCTCACCCATGCTCACCGTTCTTTTGGCAACGTCCAAGATTTCGCCCAGTACGGGCTGAAGAAGCCACGGGCGACGATTGAGCTTACCAGGCAAGATGGCTCTAAGATGACATTGTTAGTGGGTGACAAGAGTGTAGATGGAGGTTCTTATTATTTACAGATGCAGGGCAAACAGCAAGTATACTTAGCCTATTGCAGCGCCATTGATGGTATCTTGAAGTGGCTAAACAAGCCACCTTACCCCCCGACGCCTACGCCGACACCTACGGAGACGCCAACTCCCTCGGCCGGCGCAACGCCTAAACCAACAACATCCACATCCAGTCCATAAGAGAAGCACACAAGAACTCGAGCAGTTATGGAGAGCGGGCCTGTGAGCCGCTCTCAGGAGGGGCGCAGAATTCTGCGCCCCTCCTGTTAGCAGAACAGAGCATTGCGTGAAGCGAAAAACCCTCTCAAAAGAGCTATTTCCCACCTTGACAAATCTGCTGGGACATCGCAGCTGATTAGGCCACAGGATGACACAGAATTACGCAGAAAACTCTTCTCTTTAGTCATTTCTGTGCCTTTCCGTGGCTTTCTTTCCGGCTCTATTTGTCAAGATCGTTTCGATTCGAAATGAACCATGCCGAATTTTGGGATTCCTGGTCGGCATTGTAATTACTTGACATAAACAGTAACCCGTTTATACTGAGGAACGAATTTTGGAATTCGCCCACAAAGATGTGTGCGGAGAGTTTCCTCATCCAAGCAGTGGAGATTTCTCACCTTATGTGCACACGAAGAACGATATGAAGTTTTTGACGTACAATATTCACTTCTGGGCCGGTATGGATGGCCGGCCGAATTTAGACCGAGTTGAGGAAATCATCCGCCAGAGTAAAGCTGACGTTATCGGCCTGAATGAAGTATTGCACCCCTGGATTTCCCCTACCGGCCCTCAGTATCCTTTGCCGGAGTTAGCCCGCCGACTAAACATGTTCTGGATTTTCGGCTTTAGCTTCGAGCAGCACCAGGGGAGAGGCTTTTGGGCTGGATTTTTGGGCAATGCTCTGCTTAGCCGCTATCCTGTTTCGAGTTGGCAGAACTACAAACTGCCAGGCTGGAAAAACAGAAAACAACGCAATTTGCTCCAGGCACGGCTTGATACCCCTTACGGCCCGGTGGTGGCGATGACTACCCACTTAGATCACCTGTTAGAACCAGTGCGCAGGCGCCAGCTCGAGGGAATTAAAGAGCAGTTACTTCAGGTAAAAGGGCCTCACATCCTCATGGGAGATTTCAACATCCATGAGCCGGTGCACTCTTCTTTCTACAAAATAGTACCAACGGTGATCAAACGGCTACGCGCTTTTGGTTACACGGATAGTTTCGCCACGGTGGGCAAGGGGAAAGGGCTTTCTTACAAAATTGGCCGGCCACGTCTCCGCATTGACTTCATGTGGGTGCCCAATGCCTACGCGGATGGGCTCCGCAATGCTAAAGTTGTCAACTGCGATGTTTCCTGGTTGGCGTCGGACCATCAGCCCGTGTGGATACAGTGGACACCACCGCAAGCCGATATTCATGTTGGAATGTGCTCTGAGCGGGAGCAAAAGCGCCACGCTAACATGGCTGCCTATCCAACGTCGGCGGCCCAAGGCCACCAAGCGGGTTGACTTAGCGCTCCACCTGAACGGGCTCACGGCCGGCCACCGTTTGCCACATTTCCGCGTCAATCGCGAACCGGAACCACATCCGTTAGCTTGAACTTCTCCCCTTCCAGTGTTACCAAAGCGGACTCCATGATGGCATCGTGCTGGAAAAAGAGCCGCGCCTGATGCCGCACGGCCCACTGCCCTAACATTTTCTTGCTGGTAATGCTGTCTATCGGCTCAATGTCAAAAGCGGACACCCATCCCAATCGTTCTAAGAAGATGCCCCATGGACACGCATCACCTAAGAAAATAGCTGCTTCGCCGGCAGATTCCACCACTACCGTTTGAAAAGAGGGCGTATGTCCCCGCGCAATTTTTGTGCGCACGTGCCGGGTAACTTGCGTGTCGCCGTCAATCATTTTCAACTGGCCACTCTCCAACAGTGGGCGGAAATTTTCGGCCAGGTAAGTGGCGCGGGTGCGTTCATTGGGGAACATAGCCTGACTCAGCTCCAGCCGCTGGACCCAATAGGTCGCGTAGGGAAAGGTAGCTACTACCCGGCCGGTTCCGTCCCAACGAGTGTTACCGCCGCAATGGTCGCCGTGCAGGTGGGTTAAAATGACGATATCGATTTCTTCCGGCGCTACACCGATGGATTGTAGATCGTGCAGTAGCCGGTCCCTCTGCTCCCCTACGCCCAGGATACGACGCATTTTCGCATTGAACTTGTCGCCGTAGCCGGTGTCCACCAATATCTTCTTGTCTTCATCTTCCAAGTAGAGGCTACGCAAGTGCATAGGCACCCGGTTGAGTTCATCAACGCTGGTAACCTTAGACCACAACGCCTTGGGCACCAAGCCGAAAAGTCCTCCTACGTCGGTGTAGTTAATGCCATCAGAAACGATGTAAACGTCCATTTCCCCGATGCGATATTTACTTGCCATTGATGTTTCCTCCTTTTATGTTTCGCTTGGATCAGCAACGTTTTGCCAATGATCCAGGATGTTTTCCACAAAGTCAGATAACGGTGAATCCCACGCCTTCACCAGTGGCCTCAGCAACATGTAAGCAGTGGTATCTCCTCGTTGAGCCAAGGCTTGCACGGCGGCTATGCGCACGCTGGTATCCGAATCTGTCAACCCCGCTGCTAACTGCTCCAGAACGGTGGGCAGCGGCGTTTCCGCCAGAGCCGCTAAGGCGCTGGCGCGTACCCCCGGATCAGTGTGCCGGCAAGCGGCTAAAACGGCTTCCTCTGCCTGGTCCGGCAAGGGCTGCGGCAGTGCCCACAGGGCAGCTTCTACAACGCTTGCATTGTCTGTGTGCAAAAGGGGTAGCAAGTAGCCTAAAGACAGGTTGGCGGGAAACTGACGCAACGTCTGCGCGACTTGCCAGCGGACAAAGGGCTCCGGGTCGTAAAGAGCTGCGGTCAGTGCTTTCAGCACAGTGTGCCCTGGCCGGGCCGCTGACAAGGCGGTAGCAGCGTTGACCCGTTCGCTCATGGAGCCGGAACGCAATAGGGGCAGGTGAGTGTCCGCTACCGGGTCATAGATAGGTATCTGTTTTCGTATTTCGTACAGCCATCGTTGCAGAGAAGTAATCATTTTATCTTTTGCCTTTGGATGAGATGCCTTGAGCATCTCCATTTATAACTATGCAGCCCTGCGACTAAACGTCACGGCAACGTCTGCAGAATCGCCCTGTGGCGATTGGCATGCAACATGCGCAGGCAGGGTTCGCAACTGTGGCAGCGATTTCCAATCGCCGGACGAGGTAGGCTGAGTAGCTACCTTCATTTTTTATCTATCTCTGGAAGGCGGCAGAGGGTAACGCGGCCTTCCTCTTCGTCATAGCGGGCATAGCAAATGCCGGGGCTGTCCACAGGCTGGCCTACACTGCCGACGCCCACCAGATAAAGGGCCCCTGGTTGCACGGTGAACGTTGTCTCCTTTAGCTTGTGCAACCGGTTCTCCCGATCCAATTGCCACACTTCCTGAACGTGGGTGTGACCGTAGAAAAGCAACTGCTTCCCCGCTGATCCGAGCGCCACCAGGGCGCGCCAGCGAGCGGCTTTGTCCAAGTGCATGCGTGGAAACAGAGAAAGCCAGTACCCACCCCGGCGCTGTATTTCCTCGCCGGCCGCAATAACGTCCCGCACCGCTTCTGGCCAGTCAGCCGTAGCGTGAGCTGCCAGGAAGGTTAGGCCGCTTGAGATCGGTGGCCAGTTGCGCACCCACACTTGCCAGCGGTGTGGCAACTCCTGCCAGCGGGAAACTTCCCAGTTGCCGAAAACAGCTTGAGCATGCAGGCGATAGAGCGGCTTTAAGCTTTTCTTCGTGCCGATATCGCCCAAGGCGAAAAACTGTTCGGCGCCCCATGTCTGAGCATCAGTAATGGCACGCTCCAATGCCTTTACATTGTTATGCACATCCGCCAGGAAGGCGATACGAGCCATTTCATTCACCATGATTGCCATTTGCGCTCTCTCAGAGGACAGCGCCACAGGGCAAAGTATAGCACAAGGAACGACAGATGTTGGAATATCCGCAGTTGAAATCTACGCTGGTAGAGAAGCGTTTGTCTACCCTCCGCAAAGAAAGTACAATTGGAGAAATGGCGCCAAAGCGAACTGGAGAAGGAAATGGCCAAGCAACAAGATAGTGGCGGTAGTGACATTTCGCAGATAGCGATCATTTTCTTGTCGCTTTTTCTCTTGGGCAGTGCCGCGTTACTTTACGCTGGAGGAGGGAAGAAAATGGCGTTCAATGCTACGGAGACAGCCACAGTTGGCCAGCCATCTGTCCCCCTGCCGGCTCATTTCAACAATGAAGACCAACTGTTGGGAGCACTTGCCGGACACCGCATTGCCATCCTCTCCGGCCACCGGGGCAGTGATTCCGGTGCCACTTGCCCTGACGGCCTGAAGGAGGTGGATGTCAACTGGCAAATCGCTCTGAAATTGAGCCAGGCACTAAGTCAACAAGGCGCTGTAGTGGACACGCTGACGGAGAGAGACACCCGTTTGCAAGGTTACCGAACCGAGTTATTCATCGCCCTGCATAGCGATTCCTGCATTGACCGCAGTGGCTTCAAAGCTGCCGGCCGCAGTGGCCGCAATCAAGCCGTCGCGAAAAAGGACATTGTTTTTTTAGAGTGCTTGCAATCGCTCTACGGCGCTGCCACCGGTTTGCACTGGTCACAGAACACCATCAGCAGCGATATGCGGCAATATTACGCCATTCGCCTGGTTGATTCCCCACACGCCGGCGGTCATCTTAGAAATGGGTTTTTTAGGCGGCGACCGCCATTTGCTCTTGGAGGAACAAGGACGAGTTGTCCGCGGTATTATGTTGGCTATGGGTTGTTTTTTCCAACGAACAGAATGAGGTGAAACCATGGAAGCAGCAAGTAATGCCATTGACTTGCATCGTTCGGCATTTGTAAGCGATGCCCACTGTGACACATTGCTGGACGTTTTGGCCGGGGAGCGGCACTTAGGGGAAAGAAGCGCCAGTGGACACATTGACTTGCCGCGTTTGCACGATGGTGGCGTGACTGCACAAGTTTTCGCCATCTGGACGCCCACCGCCCGTTACACCGACGCAACCAGGCACGGCATAGAAGCTATCGACGCTTTTTACCAGGAGATAGAGGCCAACGACGACTTGCGGATGGCCCTGCGAGTTGAGGATTTAGATGCAGCTTATGCTGACGGCGCTGTCGCAGGCATTCTCAGTTTAGAGGGAGCGGAGCCGTTAGCCGGTAGTTTAGCCATTCTGCGCACATTTTACCGCCTGGGCGTGCGCCTGATCACCCTGACCTGGAACTTTCGCAACGAAGCAGCTGACGGTGTGAAAGAAAGCATTAGCGGCGGTGGCCTTACCCATTTTGGCCGGGCATTAGTGGAGGAATGCAACCGGTTAGGTATTGTGTTAGACGTCTCTCACTTAGCGGCAGCCGGCGTGCGGGATGTGTTAGCATTGAGCAAGCAGCCTGTCATCGCTTCGCACAGCAATGCTGCCGGTCTCTATGATCACCCGCGCAACTTAACAGATGGACAACTCCAGGCGATCGCAAAGAGTGGTGGTGCCATCGGCGTGACGTTCGTACCGGCGTTTCTGCGGCCAGACAAAGAGAATGCTTCCATTCTGGATGTGTTGGATCACATTGATTACATCGCCAAGGTAGTAGGTGTAGAACACGTAATGTTGGGTTCCGATTTTGATGGCTTAGGCGATACACCGCCGGCAGGATTGGAAGACGTTAGCCATTTGCTGGGGTTAACCGCCGGGCTGCTGGCCCGAGGGTACAGCGAAGAGGCGGTCCGGGCTATTATCGGGCTGAATTTTCGCCGGGTGTTTGCTCGTGTTACTGCTCTATCTTGAACCCTGTGCGCCAGCCGAGCCGCGGGCTTGGCATGGCTGCATCAGCCGCTATATGAAGAAAAGCCGCTACAGCAGCTTGAAGGCCCTAACTTGTCGCATTCCCTTACGACCGATTGCCACGCGACCTTACTCTAAAGTATAATGGATGGGAATTTCAGTCTGGGCAAATTTCTGAATGTTATCTACTGGACTCTGGCGTTTTTGTTTTAGCCGCAGAGAAACGCAGAATTTCACAGGTTTGGGTCGAAAAACAGAGGAAAATATGTGTTAATCCGTGCGATCTGTGGTTCTATTGTCAGAGTAGTATTGCCATTCACCGGGATGGAAAGAGCTCGGTAATGGCCGAAGCCAAACGTGGAGTCAATATGGATACAAATCAAATCACGCAAATGCTGAACTGGCTGGATGAAGAGCGTCGTCGCGATCGCAAAGTTATCGAAGAGTTGCAGCAACGGGTAGAGGCACAGTCTCAAGAGTTAGAAGATAGCCAGCGTCATGTCAAAGAGATAGAAGGGCGGATGGCTAATCTGCGTTCGCAATTAGTGGAACAGAGCCAATATGAGGAAGCACAACAGGCTCTACACAAGGAAATCTCCTTGCAACTGGAACGTTTTGATAATCAAGTGGTCCAACGGTTACAGGATGTACAAAGCCTTTATCGTAATTATCAGGATAACACCGGCCGGATGATCAACGAACTACGCAAGGGGGTTGATCAGGTGTCTGCGCTGCAAGAGGCAATGAGTCTACGCAAGGCTGAAGAAGAACGGTTGGCGACATTAGTCACCAAACTGAAGCAAGACATGGAGCAGTTGAACAAAGATTTTAGTGATAAGGGGAGAACGTTAACTTACCTGGCCGAACAGCGGCGGCAAGATCATCAGCGAGCAGTGCGATTGCAGGAAGAGAACGTAGAGATTTTTAGCCGCTTAGAGGAAATGCGAGGCAAGCTCTCCGGTGTAGAGCTGCGTGTTACCCGGCAAGAAGCTGTCAGCAATGCTATGAAAGCCTTAGAGAATGAACTAAGGCAACAAAATGCTAAGTTCCGTGATGAATACCAGGCGTACCGAGGTCAACGGCAGAAAATCGAAGCCTCCTGGGAAGAAAACTTTGCCAAAATGACGGCGAAGTTCAACGAATACGCCCAGCAATCCCAAGAGATGCAAATTGCGACCCAGCTTGCTCAAAACGCCATCGACGAGATACAGCGCTGGCACGAGCAGTTGCAACGCGACCAGGATCGAGTATCCGAACTGCAGCGGCTGGCAGAAGAACGGATGAAACAGGCATTTGAGGAAAATCAGAGCGAGATCAGAAAGCGACTGCAACGACAGGATTTACAACAACAGCAGTTTGAAAATGAGCAAGAGCGGTTCGTTGGACAGCTTGGCGAGCGGGTCCACCAATTGGATGTTCAGATGACACTTCATGCTGATCTAATGAGGCAAATATGGAAGCTCCGGGAGAGAATCATGGAGCAGCGGATGAGCGCTGCCCAAGCTGAGGCTGATGCTACTAACGAAGCTTTAAGTAAGCGGCTGGAAATGGAAAAGAAAGCCGGAAATTAAACGGCTACCTATGCAATAAGCGAGAGGCAGCCTTGTGATTTACCTCGGGTGGCCTGCTTAGTGAGCAGACATGTGTAGGGGCGACGCATTCTCAACTGGAAGCCTCGAATTTAAGAGCTCTTGCTTTGGAAGTTAGAATTGTCGTTGACCGTATGTCGTAGCCGACCTGCCCTACGGCTGACCCCCCCGTAAAGGGTCGGCGACGTCGCAGTTGGTTTTTATATTACACGGTCGGGTTACCGCTTAACGATGATGCTTGACTTATCTTGTGTTTTTTACCTTTGCGGCCGGGTAGAGCGCACCTTCGAACAGGCAGACGAGCCCCCTTTGCCGGATGAGGTTGAGCTTTGACGCTTCGTAAAAAGCGGACGTGTTCGTATAATGAGTCCAATTCGTGGTTGCATTTTCAGGGGAGCTATCCCGTAATTTTCGAATACAAAATTATTCGTCCAGGAAGAAACAGGTGTGTTTCTTGGTAGTC
>WFQT01000249.1 GCA_015486895.1 Anaerolineae bacterium | reverse complement strand
ATTGAAATCGGGCTCTGGAGCCCTGCGGGCAGGTCTGAAAGCAGCTTCCCTTTTTTAACAAAACGGGGAGCTGCCATTAGCATAGCGATAGTGAAAACAATTCCAATAGCATTCCGAGGAGAGGAAATGAGGGTTCATCGTTTCACATGGTGGTTCGGCATTGCCGCCGGCCTCTTATTGTCTTTCATTTTGTTGCCGTTGCTGTCGACGCTTTTTAGCAGTTCTCCTGCTTTACTCTGGCAAACGGCGGCAGACGGCGAGGTGCAAGCGGCTATTGCCCTGACATTTTATGCAGCGGCGGTAGCAACGCTGGTAGCGTTGTTCACAGGTGTACCTTTAGCTTACTTACTGGCCCGTCACGATTTTCCCGGCCGGCAGGTAGTGGAAGGCGTCATTGACCTGCCGGTAGTGGTGCCCCATACCGCTGCCGGCGTGGCTTTGCTGATGATATTCGGACGACAAGGGCTTCTGGGCAAACCATTGCAGCCTTTGGGAATTCGCTTCACCGGCAGTGTGTCCGGCATTATTGCCGCGCTGCTTTTCGTTAGCCTGCCATTCCTGGTTGACGCGGCCAAGGAGGCATTCAGGGCAGTAGACCCACGGCTGGAAAGAGTGGCCCGCACGTTAGGAGCGACTCCCTGGGAAGCATTCTGGCGGGTGTCGTTGCCATTAGCCTGGCGAGGCATCTTGGCCGGGGCCATCATGATGTGGGCTCGGGGCATTAGCGAGTTCGGTGCTGTGATTATCTTAGCCTATCATCCCATGGTTGCGCCGGTGCTGCTCTACGACCGCTTTGAGACCTTTGGTCTTCGTTATGCTCTGCCAGTGGCGGCGATTTTAGTCACCGTTTCTCTCTTGATTTTCATTGTCTTGCGTTTCTTTTCCCGACCTGTAAAGGAGAACCGATGGAGCGCATAAATTCCAGTAACGAGGAAATTTTGCCTATTCGCCTGCAGGGGCTTTCCGTCGGCGCTGGGAAATTCCTATTGGAACCGGTCAACCTGGCTTTGCATCCGGGGGAATATTTCGTACTGCTGGGGCCCACCGGCGCCGGGAAAACACTGCTCTTGGAGACTATCGCCGGGCTGCGTTCCCCCCAGCAAGGGCACATTTTATACGGGGACACCGATGTTACCGACCTACCAGCGGAGCGGCGGAGCATTGGCTTTGTCTACCAGGATTACCTACTCTTTCCGCACCTCACCGTAGCGGAGAATATCGCTTTTGGCTTGCGGCGGCAGGAACGCACCCGGGCATCATTGGTAGCGGAAATCTCCGAGCTACTACATATTGAACCCCTTTTATCACGATGGCCTTCTACTCTTTCCGGTGGCGAACAGCAACGGGTTGCCCTGGCTCGGGCGCTGGTCACCAGGCCGCGGCTGCTCTTGCTGGATGAGCCGTTGAGTGCTTTGGACCCAACCACTCGCACCGTATTGCAGAAGGAGTTGCGGCAACTACACCAACATTTGCAGCCCACAGTTTTACACGTAACCCACAATTTCGAGGAATCTATGGCGGTGGCGGATCGCATTGGTGTCATTGGCCAAGGGCAATTGCAGCAAGTTGGTTCCCCAGAGGAAATTTTCCGCCGGCCGGCCAACCGTTTCGTGGCGGAATTCGTCGGCGGCCGCAACCTCTTCCAGGGTACAACGACGACCGGCCCCGGTGGAGTGCCTTGCGTGCGTGTCGGCGCTATCTGCATCTCTGTGGCCTGGCAGCATGAAGGCGCTGTTCGACTGATGGTACGCCCTGAGGATATCCTGCTCTCCCGGCAACCGTTGGTCTCCAGC
This sequence comes from Anaerolineae bacterium, assembly GCA_015486895.1. GTDB lineage: Bacteria > Chloroflexota > Anaerolineae > JAADDB01 > JAADDB01 > S014-12. The sequence goes on along the minus strand of WFQT01000249.1, from coordinate 6,983 downwards.
GCCCGCAACACCTTCCAAGGGCACGTCGTCGATCTAGTGGATCAGGGCGGTGTGCTACTGGTGACGGTGGAGGTGCCGCCTCGGTTCACGGCGCTGATCACCCGCCGCTCCTACGAGGATCTGGCTATCCGGCAGGGAGCGGATATTTACCTGACTTTCAAGGCTTCGGCGGTGCACTTATTTTAGTGCTGGGGTAGCTTTGGTTGGAATGGACGGGACTTCGTCGGAGAGACGATAATCAAGCATCATCATTTTTATCACGCTGCTTTGCAAGCAGGTCTAAGGCAAGCATTACGCGTATTGCGTGTTGCGTGTTGCGTGTTGCATGGGGAGTGTTGCGTGGGGAGTGCCCGGCATCAACGGCTAACGGCAAATCTGTGTTGCCCGTGAGCAACAAACGCAGCGGCCACAAAACAAACTATGCCCGCACACCCATTGTCTTCCCAAGGCGCTTACTTACGGCTTTCTTTGGCGACGCGTTGTAACTCGTATAGCTTATTCAGGGCACCTAATGGTGTCAATTCGTCCAAATTCAAGGTTATCAGCGCCTCGACCGCCGGGTTTTCTTCGATGAAAAGGGGTATTTGGGTAGCTTCTGCCGGCAATGTCGGGTCTCGAGGACCACTCGCTTCCAGCCGCGCCATGATCTCCTCTGCCCGCTCCACCAGCGACTGCGGCATGCCTGCCAGGCGGGCGACGTGAATGCCGTACGATTTGTCTGCGCCACCGGGGACAATCTTGTGGAGGAAGATGACTCCACTCCCAGTTTCTGCCACCGCCACGTTATCATTGCGCACCCGCGGCAGCAGGTTAGCCATTTCGATTAGCTCGTGATAATGAGTAGCGAAAAGGGTCTTGCAACCCAGCCGCGGGTTATTATGGACATACTCAATCATGGCCCAGGCGATGGCTAAGCCATCGTAAGTGCTGGTGCCGCGGCCGATCTCATCTAAAATTAGCAGCGACCGTGGCGTCGCATGGTGCAGGATATTTGCAGCTTCTACCATTTCCACCATGAAAGTCGACTGCCCCCGATGGATCTCGTCGCTGGCCCCGATGCGAGTGAAAATACGATCTACTAAGCCAATATGGGCTGCTTCGGCCGGGACAAAAGCGCCGATCTGCGCCAGCAAAGTGATGAGCGCCACTTGCCTCAGGTAAGTGGACTTGCCGCTCATGTTGGGGCCGGTTATGATGTGAATCGCCTCCTCGCGGTGCAGGAGGGCGTCGTTAGGCACAAACTGTTCGCCGGACAAGAATAATTCCACCACGGGGTGCCGCCCTTCACTGATCTCGATCTTATCATCCTCGGCGATTTCCGGACGTACATAGTCATAGCGGGCAGCCACTTCCGCCAACGAGGCGTAGACATCTATCTCTGCCAATACTCGCGCCGTTTCCAGAATGCGCTTTGCTTCCCGGGCTAATGTGTCAACCACGGATTGAAAAAGTAGCCGCTCCATTCCCGAAATGCTTTCCTGGGCAGTCAGGATCTGGGCTTCATACTCTTTCAGTGCCGGGGTAATGTAGCGCTCAGCGCCGACTAACGTCTGCTTGCGGATGTAATCTGCCGGCACGAGGGCAATGTTGGCTTTGGTGACCTCGATGTAATAACCAAAAACCTGATTATAGCCCACTTTCAGCGATTTGATGCCGGTGCGTTTCCGCTCTGACTGTTCCAAGTTGGCGATCCATTGTTTGGCTTCCTGGCTTCTCCGGCGCAATTGGTCCAGATCCTCGCTGAAGCCGGGAGCGATGATACCGGGATGGTTTAATGTCGCTGGTGGGTCTTCGGCGATGGCCTTTTGTAGCAGATCGTACATGTCTGTACACGGGTCCAGGCTCCGGTAAAGGCGTTGGAGCGGGTGTTCCGGCGCTGCCTCTCCCAAACGGAGTAACAACGCTATGGCGGTTTGCACTGCCGGTAAACGCCCCAGCGCTCCACGAATCCCAACGATGTCCCGAGGGATCACGCCGTGGTTCAAAAGCCGGTTTGCCCAACGCTCCAAATCACCGAGGCCCCGCAACGATTGCCGGATGCCGTCTCGCGCATTACCTTGCCGGAAAAGTAGCTCCACAGCGTCTAAGCGCGCTTGCAGTGGTGCTACTTGTAGCAACGGCTGACCTAACCAGCGGCGGAGCAAGCGGCCGCCCATGCTGGTCTCCGTCTCATCCAGGACGCCGAGCAGGGAGCCGCGTACATCGCCGCCCCGAAGCGTTTCTGTGAGCTCCAGGTTGTGCCATGTCGCTTCGTCGATGGTCATGAAATCGGAAAGGGTGTACGTTACCAGGGTGTCGAGTTGCTTCAGTGCCTGTTTTTGCGTCTCTTGCAGGTAGCCCAGCAAGCCACCGGCGGCTCGGATAGCCAGTGGTTTCCCTTCGCAGCCAAAGCCCCCTAACGACGAGACGCCGAGATGACGCCTGAGCCGGTTGCGGGCATTTTCCTCTTCAAATTGCCAGGCAGGGAAGCCGGTGACAGTCAGCTCCATTCCTTGTAACGGCCCCGGCAAAGGTGGATCGCCAAATTGTTCCTGCTGCGGCAGGAGCAGCTCTGCCGGGGCAAGCCTATTCAGCTCTTCCTGCAGGCGACGGCTAACATCACAGCTCTCAATCTGTGTGGTAGCGAATTCCCCCGTGCTGATATCAGCATAGCTGAGGCCAGCACCGTCCCCGCTCAATACCACCGCGGCAATGTAATTGTTCTTCCGGTCCGGCAATAAGGTAGGGGAAAGAATGGTGCCGGGGGTGATGACTTGCTCTACCCGGCGGGGAACCAACCCTTTCATTGTTTGGTTTCCTTGTTGCTCGCAAATGGCCACTTTGTGCCCGGATCTGACCAGCTTGGCAATGTACCCCTCCACGCTGTGATAGGGCACTCCGGCCAGCGGCACGCGCACCCCTTTGCCCACCGGCCTGGTAGTCAGGGTGATATCGCAGACCGAAGATACGATCTTGGCATCTTCATCGAACGTCTCGTAGAAATCGCCCAGCCGGAAGAGGAGGATAGTGTCCGGATATTGTTTTTTGATTTCCAAATATTGCTGCCGCATAGGTGTGATTTTGTTTGTCATGTTGTGTATTGTATTTGAAGTACACCTTGCCGTCAATGTGTGTTTCCTCCTAACCCAGCCGAGCCAGAAAGATAACCACAAATTTGCACAGATTGCACTAATTCTCAAAAGGATACATTTTTTCACCCGTGAAGATCCCTGGTTCATTTCCGACTTGCGTCCCTGTGTCTTTCTTCTGCGTCCTCGCATTTACTCCCAGAGCAACAAATAGCAATTTGACAATTTGCTGTTCTCGTACTATACTTTTTTTGAGGTAGCGCAAACATATTGTCTACTGGAACCTTCGTCCCCCAATTGCCGTAAGCTCCGAGGCTTTGAAAATTTTTGGCGTAGCCACACAAGGGAAAGTATTTCCTGCCCTGGTTGGCGATTCACCACAAGGCTTCTGAGCATTATTAATTTATCCGGTGGGTAGGGGGATACCCCTAAACATAGGGATGATACCATTTTTCAGGGCTTGTTTAACAACGTTATTTGTGGTAGAATGGCGCTTATATTGAACCTGGATGAACGACGCGAGAGAGTACCGACAATGAAGAGCGGTCGCCGAAGGGGCAAGCTGGGACAGCCAAGCCGGACTGGCCTGGTTAATCTCTCAGGCAAACAGATCGCGTCGGGACAGGACTCTGGAGAGTCGCCACAATGTGGCGCGCCAATGGGGAAAGCTGTTCAGCGGGCAGCCAAAACTCTCAGGCCAGAGGACAGAGTGAGGACGGTCGCGAAATGTGGTCGTCCTCTTTTCATTTGCCAAGGAGGTCAAGATGGAACTTAAGAGGACAAGGTTGTACGAGACGCACATCGCGTTAAAGGGGCGCATGGTGAATTTCGCCGGCTGGGAACTACCGGTGCAATACCCCACCGGCCCCACGGTGGAGCACCAGGCAGTGCGCACTGCCGCCGGTCTCTTCGACATTGACCACATGGGGCAGTTTATGGTCGTAGGCGAAGACGCTACCCCTTACCTCAATCACATAGCGACCTGGGATATCCGAGGCATGAAGGACACAGATGCCCATTACTCGCTAACTTGCTATGAGGATGGCGGCATTGTAGATGACATTTTCATCTATCGCCGGGAGAATGGTTACATGGTAGTAGTGAACGCATCCAACCGTGAAAAAGACTTTTACTGGTTCAGTAGCCACACAACAGGCTACAATGTCACTGTTACCGATGTCTCCGATGAAACGTACATGTTGGCGTTACAGGGTCCAAACGCAAAGATTATCCTAAACAAGCTTCTGCCGAACCATGACGTGGACACCATTGCTTTCCATACCAGCCGCTCTACCTCAATAGGCGGTATTACGACGCTGGTGGGACGTACCGGCTACACGGGAGAAGATGGCTTTGAGTTGTTCTTCTCGGCGGATGAGGCGGTGCGCATGTGGAATTTGCTCTTGGAGACCGGCAAAGAAGATGGCCTTATTCCTTGTGGCCTGGCTGCTCGCGATTCCCTTCGCTTTGAACCCTGCATGCCGTTGTATGGCAATGATATTACTGCTGATATCAACCCCATCAGCGCCCGGCTGGGCTTTTTCGTCCGCTTTGACGTGGACTTCATCGGCAAAAACGCTTTGCTGAAAATCAAGTTGGAAGGCCCACGCCAGAAGCTCATTGGCTTTGAAATGGTAGATCCGGGTGTGCCGCGGCATGGTTATCCCCTCCTCTCCCCCAGTGGTGAGAAGATCGGCTTCATCACGACAGGGATGAAATCACCGACGATCGGCAAATTCGTCGGTTTAGGCTACGTCAAACCCGATTACACCAAGTATGGCACCGAGATCGCCGTGGAAATCCGGGGTAAGGCGAAGAAAGCTGTCGTTGTCAAGAGACCGTTCTACACTCCAGCTTATCGTCGTAAGGGCAAGAAATAGGCAGAAAAATCATGGATAAGTTATTGCCGAGGCACCGGGGAACCAAAATTTCGCCCCACAGATTCTACCGCTTGTCTTCTTACTCATCTATGGTTAGAAATGGTGTAACGCCCTGTCAGCGATGGAGATGGTGGTAACCCTGAGCAATAACGTTAGTTGCAGCAAAGCATCAACTTCAACAGCAGGTTTTGCAAAAAAAGGAGAGAACATCATGGCAGATTATAAGTATGATTCCAATGCGAAGTATCTAAAGAGCCACGAATGGGTGAGAATTGATAATGGCGTTGCCATTATGGGTGTCAGCGATGTAGCTCAAGACCAGTTATCCGATGTTGTTTACGTGGATTTACCAGCGGAGGGCGACGAATTCAGCCAAGGGGGGACCATCGCCGTGGTGGAATCGGTCAAAGCTGCCGAGGATGTGTTTGCACCTTTGAGCGGCAAAGTAGTGGCCGTCAACGAGGCCCTGGAAGAAAGCCCTGAGTTAGTCAACCAGGATCCCTACGGAGAAGGTTGGTTCCTAAAGCTGGAGCCCAGCGATTTGAGCGAACTCGATAACTTAATGGATGCAGAGGCATACGCTCATTTCGTCGCCGAGGAGGCTTGACATGGATTACGTTCCCAACACTGACGCCGAACGAGCCAAAATGTTGGCCGCCATCGGGGTTAAGGGAATAAGTGATCTCTTCCAGGTTATTCCAGAAGCGTATCGTTATCCGCAGCTTTCTTTGCCGGAGCCCCTTTCAGAGGCAGAGATGTTAGGTGAATTGCGGGCTCTAAGTGAGGAAGATAACGACCTAGATCATTACACCTCTTTTCTGGGTGCGGGCGCTTACAATCACTTTATCCCATCGGTGGTGGATTCTATCCTTAGCCGCTCTGAGTTCTATACTGCCTACACCCCTTACCAGGCAGAAATCTCACAGGGATGGCTGCAGGCGATACATGAGTATCAAACCATGGTTTGTGCACTGACCGGTATGGACGTGGCTAATGCTTCTCATTACGATGGTGCCACGGCCACGGCCGAGGCGGTCATCATGGCTTTGAGCATCACCCGGCATAAGCGAAAAAAGGTAATTCTCTCACCAACACTACACCCGCAACACCGGCAGGTAGTGCGTACCTATACCCAAGGCGCGGGAGTGACGGTTGTAGGTGACGATCAGCCTTATTTCGATTTAGATACTATCAAAGCATTGCTGGATAACCAAACTTCTATTTTGGTCTGGCAGAACCCTGATTTCTTAGGGCATCTGTACAGCAAGGAGGAGATGAAATCATTAGCCGATGCCGTTCATGCCCAAGGAGCGCTTTTTGCTGTGGCAGTGGATCCTGTTTCTCTGGGGTTGTTCACGCCTCCGGGCGAATACGACGCCGACATTGTCACCGCAGAAGGCCAAGGAGTAGGTAATGCCATCAGTTTTGGCGGGCCATACCTGGGCATTTTTGCTTTTAAGAAGAAGTATGTTCACAAGAGTTCTGGCCGTATTGTCGGTGCTACAGAGGACGCTCAGGGACGCAAAGGATACGCATTGACGTTGAGCGGCCGCGAGCAACACATTCGCCGAGAACGGGCCAGCTCTAACATTTGCTCCAACCAGGCACTCAACGCCTTAGCTACGGCCGTCTACTTAGCCGCTATGGGTAAAAATGGCTTGAAACAGGTGGCAAACCTTTCTTACCAAAAAGCACACTACGCAGCTCAGCAACTGATGGCTATCCCGGGAGTAGAGGTTATTACACCATCGCCGTTCTTCCTGGAATTTGCGATCCGTTCGCCAAGACCGGCTGCCAAGTTGAACCGTTACCTGTGGGATGAGTGGGGTATCATCGGCGGCTACGACCTACAAACGGAGTACCACCAATTGGGCAACGCTTTGTTGCTGAGCTTCACTGAGATGACCGATCGGGTGGAGATTGACGACTTAGTCATGGCAGTGGCTACATTTGCCGGCGAGGAGGCGGTATTATGAGCAAGCGCGCTGATAGCTACATTTACGACTTCACAATGCCGGGGCAGGGAGCTGTTGCT
>WFQT01000248.1 GCA_015486895.1 Anaerolineae bacterium | reverse complement strand
GTTAATGAAAGATCGTGGTGAATTAAGAGAACCTGGTGAAGAATAGAAGCCCCTCAGCCCAAGTTGCAGGTGGCTCGGCTAATCTAGCACGATTTGGACGTCTCTATGCGCATTGTGGTTAGCTGTGTAGCAGAAGCTTTCACCTCGTACCCGCCAAGCGGCTGAACACCTGTCAAGAACGACTTAATTTGTCCGCAGATCAGCGGAACAAAATGTCCCCTTTTCATCGGGATAAATGTCCACTGAAGTCTCTTATCATTCGCTCACTAATGTCAAACCTTGACATCCTCGAAAGCTCAGACAAGCTCAAGAGGGGGTGGCCTGCACCTCCTTTCCTTTCTGGCTTTCTGGGGCGCGGCCCAACAATCCGGCCTTACGCTTTTCCCGCAGGCGATAGCTCTCGCCTTTGATGTTCAACGCGGTAGCGTGATGTAACAGCCGATCCGGCACCGCAGTGGCTAGCACCGGGTCATTGAAGACCTCACCTCAATCGAGGAAGCGTTTGTTGCTAGTAATGATCAAGCTGGCCCGGTACGCGCACATGGCCACCGGCGCCGATCGATGAGGGGGCTGTGCTGCGGTAGAATTAAGCCAGCGCAAAATTTTGGGAGGTCAGAGCTACATGCTCTGGCCTCTTTTTTCTACTCTCCGTGAATGGTGGTATACTTAGAATTTGTACTTTAGCTATTTTTCATCTGACAATATTTATAGTGAAAGCCCTTGGCTGGGTGCTACTGGGACATTTGAGCGGCGGCTTTTGATGCGTGTATTGAGCTCAAAGTGCTGATTTGCCAGCCTGATATAGGTAGACATTGATTGTTCTTGGGCAGTTTCTGTGTTCGTTATGAGAGAGGGAGGCAAGCGAAAGATTCATGAAAGGGCAATTACTGACCAAGATTGATAACCGTACAGCAAAAGTTGCTATTATTGGTTTGGGCTATGTGGGCTTGCCGCTGGCTGTAGCCTTTGCCGAGAATGGCTTTCATGTCGTGGGCATTGATGTAGATCAGAGCAAAGTAGAGGCACTTAACCGTGGTGAGTCGTACGTGCGCGATGTTCCCTCTGCGCGATTGGCGCCTTTGGTAACAGTTGACAAGGGAGTGGCGGCTGGTACGTTCCGGGCAACGATGGATTACGGTGCATTAGACGACTGCGATGCAGCTATTGTTTGTGTGCCGACACCGTTAAGCAAGACCAAAGATCCTGATATGTCTTACATCCTGGCGGCGACAGATGCGATTGCTCAGCACCTGCATTCTGGCATGCTGGTTGTCCTGGAAAGTACGACCTACCCCGGCACAACGGAAGAGCTGATCCTGCCGCGACTTCAGCATGCTCATGGCTGTACCTACGAAGTAGGACAGGATTTTTTCTTGGCTTTTTCGCCGGAGCGTATTGATCCTGGCCGCGTGGATTACACGGTGGAGAATACACCCAAAGTGATTGGTGGGATCACGCCGGATTGCCTTGAGATAGCGTCTGCGCTTTATGGAGAGGCTATTGAGCACATTGTGCCAGTTTCGTCTACTGATGCTGCTGAGATGGTCAAGCTTTTGGAGAATACTTTTCGGGCAGTGAATATTGCTTTGGTTAATGAGGTAGCCATCATGTGCGATAAGTTGGGCCTCAATGTGTGGGAGGTGGTAGAAGCGGCAGCTACAAAGCCTTATGGTTTCATGAAGTTTACCCCCGGCCCCGGTGTAGGCGGCCATTGCATTCCGTTAGACCCGTACTACCTTGCCTGGAAGCTGAAAACATTGAATTACAATGCCCGTTTTATCCAATTGGCAGGTGAAATCAACACGTTTATGCCATACTACGTTGTTGAAAAAGTGGGAAATGCATTGAACGAGGTGCGAAAGGCAGTGCGGGGCTCTCGTGTGTTATTGCTGGGGGTCACCTATAAGCCTAATATCAGCGACCTTCGTGAGTCCCCGGCCCTGGACATCATACGCTTGTTGGAGGAACGGGGAGCCATCGTCTCTTACCATGATCCTTTTGTGCCACACTTGAAGCTGGATGGCGAAATGCGCAGTTCTGTGATGCTTGATGAAGGTACTTTAGCCGCAGCGGATTGTGTCGTGGTGACAACAGATCATGATGCCTACGACTGGCCGTGGATCCTTGGCCGCGCCGAGTTAGTCGTGGACACGCGGAATGCTACGGACGGGCTACGCGGGCAGGCTCGCGTTGTGCGCCTATGAGGAGACTGTCAAAGCTTTGGGTTTGTTGGTTGATCGTCCCGCTGGCTGTTTGAGCAAGGCATTGCTACACTGTAATGATAAGATAATGTGTTCAGTTAATCTCTGTCTAATGGTGGTAAGATGGGGATCTTTAGATGGGGTTTGTTATTTTCCCCCCTCGTTGAGTAAACCTGGATATTGCGGTTGACCTATTGCGGTTGTGATGTTTTGAATGGCTCGAGATTCAGGGAGGGAAAATGATCTGGGGGAAATATGTTGCTGGATAGTAGGTATTCATGAGTGACAAGTTAGCTCTTTTTCTTCCCTCTCTCCGCGTTGGAGGCGCTGAGAGGGTTGTGCTCAATTTAGCTCGAGGGCTTTCCGAGCGTAATTTTTCTGTGGATTTGGTGTTGCAGAAAGCTAAAGGGTCTTTTCTTTCTCAGGTACCGCCTCGAGTACGATTGATAGATCTCGAAGCACATCGGATGGCATTTGCGATTTTCCCCTTGAGTGCATATTTACGTCGAGAGAGGCCAAAGGCTCTATTATCTAGTGTAATGCACACTAACATCGTTGCGCTTTTGGCTAATAAACTAGCTGGTACCAGAACGCGAATAGTAATCAGTGAACATAATACACTGGGCATTTCCTGCCAAAACAACCCTAATTGGCGAGGACGTTTTCTTCCATTCATTGCTAAGCGTGTTTATCCTTGGTCTGATGGCATTGTTGCTGTGTCTGCAGGTGTGGCGGACGATATAGCCCGTATGCTTTCTCTTCCAAGAAATAGGATCAAGGTAATTTATAATCCTGTGATCACCCCCGAGCTTGTGGCGAAAACAAGAGAAACAGTGGACCACCCTTGGTTCCAGGATGACAATGTGCCGGTTATTTTGGGTGTAGGACGGCTTACAATCCAAAAGGATTTCGTGACGTTACTACGCGCTTTTGTTTTGGTACGCCGGCGACGGTTAGCAAAATTGGTTATTATTGGAGAAGGAGAAGAACGTGCTAACCTTGAAGCTTTAGTGAAGAAACTTGGCATTGCTGAAGATGTGGATTTACCTGGTTTTGCTGAGAATCCTTACAAGTATATGGCCAGTGCTTCAGTATTTGTGCTTTCATCGCAGTGGGAAGGCTTACCAACTGTGTTAGTTGAGGCTTTGGCTACTGGAGTTCCCTTGGTTTCTACGGATTGCGAGAGTGGTCCCCGAGAGATACTTAGAAATGGCCAATTCGGGCGCTTAGTTCCTGTTGGCGATGTCATTCAAATGGCTCGGGCAATAGAGGCTACATTAAATCAGCCTAAGAATCAGCTCTCTGTTGCAGCTTGGCAGCCGTTTACACTTGATAGCGTTGCTGAACAGTACCTTTGTGTTTTAATAAATGGTGCTGGTTC
>WFQT01000247.1 GCA_015486895.1 Anaerolineae bacterium | reverse complement strand
CCAGTCAGGCATGATAAAACCTCCTTCCAGTTCTCAATCTGTCGGGTGCCAGGTTTTACCCAATGGATCGAGCAACCCCGTAAAAGCCTTCTCACACACTTGGCCTGCCGTTTGCTTAACACGAACGATGTTCTCGCTCCCTTCGACAGTTTCGACCAGCCAACAATGTTCTTCGCCAGAAAAAGCCAGCAGAGAATTACCTCCCTCCGGTTTGTCCTGCCGTAGCCCCCACGCAACGACTCCAATCCAGATAGGGTGGGCAACACAGTCTCGAGCCATGGCGTCGGCAAATTCGGGCGATGTGCCTCCATCGGAAAGAACTCTCGCAGCCTGATCTTTCTCACCTTTCTGGCAAGTTTCAATAAGTGAAGAAATAGCAGCGGGAGGCAAATCAATGGAGCTTTCCTGCTCCGGAGCACCCTGCGGTTGGGCATGCAAAGGCGCCAGGAGCGACTGCAGGCGATAGCCCAGCGCTTCAAGACCAGAGATGTAGTCGAACTGGTACACACCCGGACGGGGAGAGCTATGCTCGACCAATAATTCCGACGTGGCGTTGAAATAGTGAGGCTCGTTGGTACCGTCCGGATCCATCCTGGTAAGCAAAAAAGTGGCTTCAGGAACCACAGAACTGCCCACCAGCGCCACCAAAGTATCGTCCAGGGTCGCTTTGTCATTCTTGATGACCAGCAGGCCGCGGTTGATGAGTGATTGTTCACCGCTGTTGAGCCGTTCTGCGAGCTCTTGTTCCTCGAGCCCTGCTAATGGGTCGTCATCCAGGCCATTCATGGTTTTGGCACCGATGATGGCGAGAAAAACGATGAGTTCGTCACGGGTTAAAGCAAGACTACTTTGATTCATGAGAAGACTCCTTAGAAATCTTTCTGTACTGGAGAAGAATTGATTTTCCAATAAAAGAACCCTATACCGCCTCAGGACATAAGGATTGAAATAGAAAATCTGATTGCCTAAGCCGAATGGTTTTTAAACTCTCTTTTGTCCTTGATCCAGCAGTCCTATTTATATTATGTATAGGCCATCTAGATTCTTTTTGTAGATTTTCATACGCGTAGACCACGTAGGATAAGTTGTAAGCTCCTTCTTTATACCAACTCCCGCTTGGCTAACGATGACATATTCTCCGTTCTCATCTCTACCTACTTCTTCAACGATGGCTATGTGTCCATAGGTATATCCGGGTGATCCGGCTCGTCCGAGATCCTTACGATGTCGGGGCCACACCAGTGCATTACCCTTCACAATATGGTCCTCCAGATGAAAGCCCTTATTAGCCTTGATCATGTAGGGATGTAATTCCTTTTCAAACTTCTCAATGAAATCTTGTGGCCCGCCTACTTTGAATTTTTTTAGATCAGGCCGTCTTTTTTTTGCGTAGCGAACACAGCCAACTTTTGAATCAAAGTCCTCTGGCTTTGCTTTACCCAGACCAGTTTCAAGACGTCGAGACAATTCGTTCAACTTGGATTGTGTTTTCTGAAGGTCCGTTTGTTGTTTTCCTAGTTGCTCGGAATAAGAGTCCAGATCCTGCTGCATGGTAGCCTTTTTCTCTTCTAATTGGGCGACCTTACGATCTATCTCTGCGATTCGATCCTCGATATCGTCTGCCCTCGTTCGATAAGGAGCATCTGGAAATCCATCATCAGGGCGGCCAAATTTTAAGCCCTTTTCACTGGGAAGGATTGCATCAAAGAAACCGCGGTGATTTTCGAGCTTTTGTCTTTCATCTATGAGTTTTTGTTTTTCTGCCTCAATATCCGCAATACCGGTCTTGATCGACTTGATCTCATCATCCAGGGCGTTTACTTCCGCCTGCCTTGAGGCGACTTCCTTGCTCAGTTTAGCCTTGTATTCCGGCAGTTCGCTCCAAGGCAAACTGCTAATATCCTGAGAAAACAGTTCATCTGTCTGTCTCCTGCCAACATGGGTATGTGCACCCAGGATTTCTCCGCTTATCTGGGATCTGTCTCCATAAACCGCCGGAGGTTCAACAATGGAATAGAGCATTGCGGCAATATCGCCCAAGCCAGGAACCGTTTTCAACCGTGTGACTACATATTTTCTCCAGGCGCCTTCGTCATAGGGAGTATGTCGAAGTTCGCGCCATCTTTCTAAAGCTTCATCGGCTTTTTTCTGGCTGTGCTGGAATCTTAGCCATTGGTAACCCTCCAAGCCCACGCCGAGGGCGCCAACATCAGCAAGAGCATAATTAAATCGGTTTGGCTTGATCCAGTTGGCGACGTTCAGACCGCCATTGAGAATGTCAAGTCCGTGTCCAATATTGCCCACGGCCGTGTCCACTTTACCTAGCAGCTTGGCCCCACCTTGCCAAATCTGGTGAAACCGATCCTTGATCGTCTGGCCCGCGTTTTGGCCGAGATTGCCGATCGTCTGTACTACATCCTGGGCACCACGAGAGACATCTCGCTGAAACCTGGCGGCTTTCAATTGAGCCGTTCGTTCAATTTCATCAAACTGCTGCTGCATCCGTCTTGCCGCGTCATCCACCCAACTATCAACAGCATCAACGCCCTTGGCAATGGTTCTGGCAAGGGGGGAGAAGACGTGTTCATCTAACCAAGAGATCGATTTCTCACGCACATCATAATGATCAATAGCCAAGCCAGCAATGATTCCGCCTGCAATACCACCGACGATTGCGCCAACAGCACCTCCTATAGCCGTTCCCCCACCGGGTTCCGCCCCCGTACCAATCAGTGCTCCTATCTTTGCCCCTGCAATTGCCCCAAGTTTTGCTCCTGCCCATACCGCGGCAACATTAGTCCCCAATGTCAACCCTGCATCAACTGTCAACGCACTGGCCAGTTTTGAACCAGAGTATTTGCCAACATCTCTAGCCCATTTATAAGCGATAATAGGGATACTAGCAATAACTCCAATTTTAGCAAAGTGAGATGGAATGTGGGTAAATTTGATGTGGGTCAGGTACGGACTCAAGCCAGCCCACTCTCGTATCTTGCGCAAGCTAAATCCAAAGAACTTCAGGTAATCAGGTAAATCAATGATGACCTCACCTGAATAAGCACTGCCGAGGTGTATTGACCTCATTATAACCGTTCCTGACAAAATAGACTGCCATATCTCCCACTGCTTCTTCTCTTTACTATACTTATCAATGAAATCGCAAAGACGATCGAACCATGAGCGTCGATCTGCTCTTTCAAACCTAATCCCTATGTCCTTCACCCAACGGTCGATGTCCTCAACGTGGCGGGCATAACGGCGTAAATCATCAGCAAGATAGGAAACGTGCACACGATACTCTGTACAGGTTGATTCAAAATGGTACAGAACCGAGGCAAGGTGATTAGCTTCTGCGACCAACTCGCTGTTGATATAAAAGCCGGTATTGGCATACCTGTACAGACTGATAGGTTGCGCGGAACTAATGGTTCTAGTCATGGTACCAATCCTCCGAACGGCACTGAATACGGCCGACTCATGTCACCAAAGCAGAGAATAGTTCCGTAAAAACTGCCTGGCACCCTGGGTAAAGATTCATCTTGGGAGGCGTCGACGGTTCGATGTTCATGATCCAGGCACGTTCTGATGCTTGTAGTATCAAAAATCCCCGGTTGGACACCGCCTGTCCCCCTTGCATCTCAATCCTGATG
>WFQT01000246.1 GCA_015486895.1 Anaerolineae bacterium | reverse complement strand
TGTAAGTTTCGTAATGACATATGATGCGTTCCTCCCACTGGATCCTAACAACAGCCATGATTAACGACAGAATAAGTCCTGCAACATTACGCCAGGAAATGTAAGTAAGGAGATAACCGACGTAGAATAATAACTCGTTAGCATATAAAGGATGGCGGATCCAGCGATACATTCCGTGTGTAACCAGGCCTCGATCTGCCGGGGCAATGCTCAGGCTGCGCCCTAAAGCTACTAAGCTGATGATAATGCCAGTTAGGGCAATGGCTTGAATGGGCTGGCCTAGCCAGGATAGGATGGAAGGCCCCGGCAGGGGGCGCAGGATCAGCATAGGTAGAAAAACAGCGATGACGGCAAAGGCTGTTTTTCCTGCGTTCCCGCTGCGGATGGCAGGGCGACGTACTAAGAAGAACACAGCAGCCAGGATGTAATACGTGGCCAGACCTATGTCTAACCTATTGCCGTCGTGATATAGTTTGATGAAGTAGATGCCAGCTAAAACGGCCCAGGCCAGAGAAATCGAGCCATCGAAAAGCCACTCTTGCCAGCTTTTTGGGCGTTCCCTGTTGGACGCAATCTTATTTTGATATGGTTGTGCTATAGTCTTGGTGACCATATTGTTGCCGCCCCCTTAACCGCTTACAAGTGATACCTAAATAATTTCAATTCCTTCCTCATAGAAGAGGGCGAGCTAATTGTTGCTCGCCCTCTTCCCCTTGGTACATTTGTCTCAGGCGGCTGGATTTGTCTTCTGAGTCTCTCTATGATGTTAGATACTGCCGGCAATGCTATTCAGGGTGTTGGCAATATTGCCGCCCAGTGCTGTGAGGGCACCAACGGCGACGACGGCGATCAAGGCGATGACCAAAGCATACTCTGCCAAGTCTTGACCTTCTTCAGCGACGTACAGGTTCCATAGCATTCGTAACATGACTTATTACCTCCTGTGTGTATAAGTTGAAACATTTTGGCCAATGATTCAAGCCACCTGATTCCGATTTTTACTTTTGGTTTAGATGCTGCCGGCGATGCTATTTAGGGTGTTGGCAATATTGCCGCCCAGAAGTGTGAGGGCACCAACGGCAACGACGGCGATCAAGGCGATAACCAAGGCATACTCTGCCAAGTCTTGACCTTCTTCAGCGACGTACAAATTCCCTATCATTCGTAACATGATTCTTACCTCCTCCATTTGCTGTGAGGGCTTTGCCTCGATTAACTTAGTGGTCGCCTAAAAATTACTTCTAACGGAAGATTATTTCTGGACGCTCACCTACATCTAGATCGCAATGGCGATGAGAATGTTGGAAAAGTGCCCCATTACCACTGTCAGTGCCATAATTACTGCCACCGTGACTGTGCCGGCAGTAATAGTGTACTCTATCACCTTGCTGTGCTCTTGAGTGATTAGTTGATTTTTCATTTTCCACATCCCCCTTACTTGTTAATTGGGGCACTTAACTTTAACTTCCTCTTTATTGTATGTGCATGAGGGAGAGCTCTCAATGGTAAAGGAGTACCAAAATTCGGTAGAGAGTAACGTGGCCAACAATCGGGAGTGAGAGGATAGTACCGTTGTCTTATCTATTGCGATGGTCATGGCCATTGATCTCGCTGTAAGGACATGGTTTATTTTGCCTATCACGCTTGTCATCTCAAATTCCCGAGGTAAAGTAGCCCGGCAGTTGAAGCTGCGGCCTATGGGTTACAAAGCTGCCCCTAGTGAGCACTCCTGCCAACAAGCCAGCGCAAGCTGTTTTAGCTTTTATGTAGCCCGCAATTATAGTTGCCGGGCTATTCACGCTGCCCATATCCGTATTGCCGACAAATTGAGCGTTATGGTATGATTCCTAACCTGACCGAGCCAGGACCAAAAAGCTAACCACTGAATACACAGATTTCCACTGATTTTTGGTTTATTCAGTCTGTGTAGACGGTGTAATTTGTGGTTCATTTTCTTGCACCGTGTGCGAGAATTTCATTGGTAAAGTACTAACTTGGCCGAGCCGGAACCGAAAACTAATCGCTGAAGTAGGTTTTGTAGTGGAATCGTCTATGATAACTCAGCTTGAGGGGAGGTCTTATTTCATGGAACAAACTAACTTCAAAGTCTATGGCTATCGGTGGGTCGTTCTCCTTGGGTTCATGTTGGTTGTGGTTATCAACCAACTCTTATGGATTACTTTTGCACCCATTACTGGTAGCGCCGCTAAGTATTATGGGGTCTCGGACCTCAGTATTGGCCTCTTGTCGATGAGCTTTATGGTTGTCTTCATCATTGTCTCGATTCCCGCCTCTTGGGTCATCGATACCTATGGGTTTCGTGTCGCTGTTGGGATCGGTGCTGCCCTGACAGGTTTTTTCGGTTTGGCGCGGGGCTTGGTGGCACCATATTATAATTTAGTGCTCATTTCGCAAATCGGGATTGCCATTGGGCAACCGTTCATTCTCAATGCGATAACGAAAGTAGCTGCTCGCTGGTTTCCAATTCGAGAGCGAGCGACGGCATCGGGTTTGGGTTCTCTGGCGATTTACTTAGGCATCGCCGGGGGCTTGGTGCTAACCCCTTATCTTACGATTCGTAGTGGTATCGATAGCATGCTTGTAATTTATGGTATTGTATCCATGGTTGTTGCTGCAGTCTTTTTCCTAGTTGCTAAAGAACATCCCCCTACGCCTCCATGTTCTCAGGAGCAAGAGGAACGGTCTTTGGTGTTTGATGGCCTTCGGCAGATCTTACACCAAGGCGATTTCCTTCTCTTAATGCTGGTCTTCTTCATAGGATTAGGAATATTTAATGGCGTTACGACATGGATTGAAGACATTGTAAGGCCAAGGGGGTTCTCGATCACGCAGGCTGGGATGACCGGCGGATTGATGGTTGTAGGGGGCGTCGTTGGTGCTTTGGTTATTCCTGCCCTTTCGGATCGCTATCGCAGAAGGACTCCATTTATCATCTTAGCCATAAGTGGCGCGATTGTCGGACTCTTCGGCATTACTTATGCCAGGAGCTACTGGTTGTTGCTTTTTTCTGCCTTTATCACGGGATTTTTCCTTCTCAGTGCCGGGCCGGTGGGGTTCCAGTATGGTGCCGAAATTACATATCCTGCACCAGAGGGTACGTCAAATGGTTTGCTCTTGCTTATGGGGCAGATCTCTGGAATCCTCTTTATCTTTGGTATGGACAGCTTCAAATCCCCGGTAACTGGTTCAATGACCCCATCTTTGGTTGTCCTCATTGGACTCATGATTCTCAGTTTGTTTCTATGTACAAGGCTCAAGGACTCGACGGCCCTCATGTCGGAGATGGAGATATAAGATTATGAGAGCAGCACTTGTCGTTAGAGGCTGCCAACTATCGCGATTGGGGAACAGTCGCCATGAGCGGTTTGCGCACCGCATAATGATGAAAATTAGGACGCTGATTGCGCTGATTTTACAGATTAACGCAGATAGTTTTTTAGGAACCTGCGGAAATCAGCGTTCATCTGCGTCATCTGCGTCCTAATTTCGGAACAGTTATCATGGGCTTTCGCACACCACATAACGACGAAAGTGATTTTTGTACCCTTCTGTGCCTTTCAGTGGCTATTTTCGAAGCAGCTTTCTCTGCTGGAAGTAGCTTGCGGGCTGAGTCTATAGCTGTTCTATTAACCTCAATGAAACGCACCTGCCTGATTTGAGGTTGGCTGAACTACCCGATCATCCGTATCTACGCGCCTCAGGGAAGTTGATACAAGCGACGTTTTGTTGTATCATTGTGCTATCGGCTGACATTAACGGCAACAGAAGGCAGCAGTTCACGCGTTGCCTGTTCGTAAAAGGTCGTGTTAAGTAAATTGTGGTTGTCGATGCAGTATGAAAGAGGTTGGAGTAACACACTCGCTGTTTCTTGCCCAGCAGGAATGGCTCCCGGCGACGTTTTTCGCCACAGCTATGGATTAACTCTAAGGCGGTTATAGTCTCAATGAACGTTTGGCTCTTTATTGTCCTGTTCGGACTTCTGGTATTTATGCACGAGTTTGGTCATTTCTGGGCCGCTCGGCGTAATGGTATTGTCGTGGAGGAGTTCGGCTTTGGCCTGCCCCCGAAGATTTGGCATCTTTTTGACTGGGAGGGCACAGAATTCACGCTGAACTTACTTCCTTTTGGCGGCTTTGCCCGCATGCGTGGCGAGGATAAGCCGGAAGGAGAGGGCAGTTTTTACCAGGCCTCTACTAAGGCGCGGGCAGTTACGCTGTTGGCTGGGCCAATCATGAATATCTTGTTTGCTGTGGCGTTATTGACTGTTACATATACCATTTCCGCTCCTGTGGGCGTGCGGGTGCAGCAGGTGATGCCTGATACGCCGGCGGCTCAGGCCGGTCTGCAAGTGGGGGATGTTATTTTGGCTGTTTTAGACCAACAGGGGACTCAGCATTTAGTGCCTCGCTCCGGTTTATCGGGGGTTTTGCAGCCCTTGGCAAAAGCCTCACCCTTTGGTGAGACGCGGCTGGTGGTGATGCGGAAAGGAAAAGAGCTCATTGTTCCCGTCCGGCCAGCATTAGAAAAGGATGACGTGTATCGGATTGGGGTTTACATTACCGGTGCTGCCTCCTATTTCACACATGTTCCTCCTTGGACAGCGTTTTGGCAAGCCAGCCGGGACTTGGGGGGCTTTATATGGGCGACGTTCACTCTGCCGGCGAAACTGTTGAGCAAGAAGGTCTCGCCCCATGATGCCCGGCTGACGGGGCCGGTAGGTATTTATAAAGCGACTGACCAAATTGTAAGCCGCCAACCCACGGAAAAGGATAAAACCTTTGCTTCCCTCTGGGTTTTATCCATTATCAGTGTGGCGTTGGGGGTGACAAATTTGTTGCCGTTGCCGGCCCTGGACGGAGGTCGCCTCGCTTTTGTAGTGCTGGAGTGGCTCCGACGGGGAAAGCGCGTGCCACCGGATAAAGAAGGATTCGTCCATGCCATGGGAATGGTGGTGCTTTTGGCGTTCATGGTTGTGGTTACGTACTTCGATTTTACTGTTCCGTTGCCGTAGTGTCTGTGGCGGATTTGTGAGGATCTGTGATGAAAGTGCATTGCCCGCACTGTGGGACTGAATTGCCGCCAGGTGCGACCGTGTGTCCAGCTTGCGGTTACAGTTTTGCGTCTAAGCATCGTAAGGTAGTGCGCTGTCGGCACTGCGGCGCTAAAGTCCCGGCATATCTGACTGTTTGTCCTGAATGTGGTTATCCTTTGCGCCCTGCGAGATTGCCTTTCCGCATCCATTTGCGCTCGTTGGCTGTAGCTTTTCTCTCAGTGCTGATTGCTTTACTCCTTTGGCGGGCGCAGAGCCTGTCCATTTCGTTACCGTCCTGGCACCAGGTTGTTGGGGGCAAGAAGTTAATTGCTCTTTCCGGCCCGCAGGTGACGTTACTATTGGTGCCGACGCCTACCTCGACGCCGATACCGCCGACACCGGTGCCGGCGGTATCGGCGACGCCGACGCTGTACCGACCGCCGACACCTTTGCCGACCGACGCCGCGACCTTGTTGCGCACCATACCTTACGTGGTGCAACGCGGTGATACCCTGGATAATATCGCCCGACAATGGAACACGTCGGTATCGGCCTTGCTAAAAGTAAATCGCTTGAAAAACGCCGATACGGTCATTCACGTTGGCGATAAGCTCATTGTCCCGCTGCCGACGCTGACACCGACACCGACGGCCACGTTGC
>WFQT01000245.1 GCA_015486895.1 Anaerolineae bacterium | reverse complement strand
GTACATGGAAAAAAGAACACCGCCGGCCACGCCAAAGAATCCACCTAAGAAATACACAAATAGAATGATTTTGTTAACATCAATGCCCATTAGCCTAGCTGCCGGTATGTCCTGGGCTACACTGCTGGTGGCTTTCCCTATTTTTGTTTTGTTCATGATGATGGTAAATACTCCAGTCAAAGAAAGAGCAAGGAATAAAATGACCACTTGCAAAGAATTGAACTGGATACTTCCTACCTGGATCATTTGTGTTGGAAAAAGCTTGGGGAAAGGCATCGTCTCGGTGCCCCAGAGTAGCTGCGCAACATTGCGAAGGACAAGGGCAGCCCCGACAGCGCTGATCATTGGGACCACCCGAGGGGCATCCCTCACGGGGCGATAGGCTACTCGCTCAACCAGCATCCCAATCAGGCCGCCAGCTATACAGGCTAACAGAAGGGCCGGAATAACTGGGACATGGCTCCACAAAAGGGATAATGCAATAAAAGTTCCAAGCATATAGATATCCCCATGGGCAAAGTTGATCAAATCGAGCAAACCGTACACCATGTTATAGCCTACGGCGATTAGAGCATAAATGCTTCCCGCAGCTAAGCCATTCAACAACTGTTGGACGACATAATTCATGTTCATAGGAGATACCCCCATTCCCTATAGTAAAAATCTCTTTACTGCATGTACTCCGTGCCACCCCAGTAAATCTGGAGTCAACTAGTGCTCGCACATTAGTGGTGGTGGGCGAAATGCTTAGTTTTCCCCACAGCCCCATACTTGAAACGATCGAACTGGAAAGCTGCCACGGGCAGGGAAGTCTTACCATCAACAATCAGCTCGCGAAGCAACGAACCGATTATAGGTGCGAGGGCAAACCCATGGCCAGCAAAACCGCAGGCTAAGATTAGACCTTCCACTTCCTCCACACGGCTAAGTACAAAGTTGTCGTCGGGGGTGAAATCCAACGTTCCGGCCCAGGTACGCATGACATTAAGGTTGCGCAAGGCGGGCACAATCTTGATGATGTTCCTCACAGTGCGGACCAGCTCCCCGTAATCGGTTTTCTTACTGTACCCAGTAATCCCGCCAGGGGCATTGGTATTGCCAATATATACATGTCTCCGGGATGATTGGCGACAAACAGCAATGCTACTGATCAGAAGAAAAGGAGGCAAAATGAGCGGCACCGGCTCCGTGACAATGATTTGGTTAGGGCAAGGAGTGATAGGAATTTCAATGCCGGCCATCCGCCCAATCTGATCCGACCATGGTCCGGCAGCAACAATCAGCGTGTCAGTCGCAATTTCACCCCGATTGGTAATTACACCTTGGATTTGGCCTGTTTGGAGGCGAAGATTGGTGACTTCTGCGTCAAAAAGGAACCGTGCCCCATATCGCTGTGCAGCATCAAAATACCCCTTGGCCACACGAAAAGGATCGGCAATACAGTCTGTTGGGCTGTACAAAGCGCCGAGAGCGGTATCCGATATTGCCGGCGACAGATCCTTGATCTCATTTCCGCATAAGACAAATTCTTTGATGCCATAAGAAGCATCGCGCTTTGCCAGTTCTCGTTGTAGCGATAGTTCCTCTTCACTCAACGCCACCCATAGGTAGCCATCCTCGGTTAGCTCGATATTATAATCTAACTCCTCCTCCAGTTGGTGCCAGCGCTGCATGGCTGCGACCATGAGAGGTACCTCGTTGATATCGCGTCCGATTTGGCGGATTCCTCCCAGATTTCGCCCTGACCCTTCTGCCGCCAGAAAGCTTCGCTCGACAACAAGAACGTCAACTCCCGCCTTAGCCAGTTCATAGGCTGCTGATAGTCCAGTAGAGCCTGCGCCGATAATGACTACATCGGCCTGTCGCGATGTCATTTGCTACCTCCTGAGAGACATCCCATGGGGATTGGCCTTACAGGGGGACGTACTGTGTCAGGAGAGATCTGAGATATCTTTTGCTCTGTCTGCTGGGCGATTAACTCCGCCACCAGGTGACCGCACATCCGACCTTGACATGGCCCCATCCCTGCCCTGGTTATGCGCTTGACCCAAGTAACAGTGTTAGAGGCAGCAGTGATGGCCCCGAGTACTTCCTTTTTAGTGACTTCCTCACAACGACAAATAACTGTGTCATCTGTTGCCAGGGTGTAAAGCCCAGGGCCAGGCGTGAAGAGCTTGCCCAACATGTGGGCGAAGCGACGCTCACGTGCGAGGGCCGGTTGCTGGCGAGCAATAGCCGCCCGTGCCATCTTTTCGTCCAATCGACCTAACTGCCGGGCGACCGCTAACCCCGCAATACGCCCTTCTATTCGAGACAGCTTTGCTCCACCAATGCCAGCCCCATCGCCTACGGCGTAGACCCCCCGCAGTGAGGTTTGCATCTCATCGTCGCGTCGGGGTACATATCCTCCCTGTTCTGGAAAGTAATCGTGCTCACACCCGAGCAGGCGCGTTAATTCAGTGGATGGAATGAAACCATAGCCAATGGCCAAAGTATCCACGGCTATGGCTTGACGAGTACTAGAGATAGGCTGCCAGTCTCCATCGAGCTTTGCGATGATAACTTCCTGTACCTCCTCTTTACCTCGTGCTTCGACTACCGACCACCCAAACCGGAGCGGCACGTGTGCCCTTCGCAGTGTGCGCCAATAGTCCCACCCCTCTCGTAGCCGAGCCCACTGTCCCCACATAGACATCGCATAGGGCGCATAGCTCAACCTTGGCTTTGCACCTTCCAAAACACCAACCACCTCTGCTCCAGCATGAACCAACTGAGAAGCTAACTGTAATTGCAATGGGCCTGTCCCAGAGAGGAGGAAACGCCTGCCCGGCAATACACGCTGAGTTACAAGCAAAGTCTGGACAGCGCCAGCAGTCACAACGCCAGGCAATGTCCAACCAGGGAATGCTATAGGCCGATCATATGCGCCAGTGGCCAGAACCAGCGCTTTCGCTTGCAGACGATCAGGAGCGCCGGGACCGCATAGTGCTACGATCCATTCTGCCGTGTTGGGGTCCGGGAACACATCCCAAGCAGTTGTATTAGTCAGCAAGCGCACATTTGTCCTTGCCAATCGATGAAATATCTCTTCGGCTTGCAAATGGCGTTCCGTGAGGTCCTTGCTGTGAAAGGATGCCGGGATTTGTTTATAGTACTGTCCGCCAGGCTGCAGATACCCATCAACTATCGTTACAGTCACACCCATCTTAGCAGCAACTATGGCTGTTTCCATGCCAGCTGGTCCCGCTCCGACAATAACTAAGTCTACTAGCTCGGTCACGATTCCGCCTCAGTGTAAGTCTCAATCACCATGCCCTCCGTCACATGTGTTACACAAGCTCTGGTATTTGGCACTCCATCCACTGTCACCAAACACTCATAGCAAATGCCTATGCCGCAGAACAGGCTGCGCGGTTCTCCTGTTTTGGCTGTGTGACGAAAGGTGCGTATGTTTTCAGCCAACAACACAGCAGCAATAGTTTCACCTTCAAAGGCATTGACTGGCTTCCCATCAACATGAACAATGATTGAACGACCACGTTCGACGGCAGGTAGGTCGCCATCTGATTTGCCTATGCGTATAGCCATTTACCCTGCACCTTTAGATAGACATTTCATCAGAAGGGGAATTACTACGTACGCTTTCATTTGCTCCTTCGCGTGGAGCAGGGGCTGAGATGCTTCGGTCCCACGTTGTGTCCAGTTCTCGGCTCAATCCGAGAATACTCTCTCGAAGTTGACTCAAAGCTAGTTTAATCTCTTCTAACTCTGTCTCGTGAAGAGCATAATACGAGTCAAACCTTTGCTCTAGTTCTAGTAAGCGGATCATAAGATTCTTTATTGTTTCAGACCCCATTTCGCAGTTATCCTTGTCCCCGTGTTTTGGTGAGGTATCTGGTATCCCTATAAACTATATAAATGGAGCAATCAGAGAACACTGTAAGAAAGGTTACACCACAGTAACTATATTAGTAACTATATTATAGGAAAGTTTTGAGTCCGCATCAAGGGGTAAATGGTCCAATCTTGTGACCCAGTTGGTTCAAACTTTGGGGAAAGGTCAAGAATATAGAAAGGATTGAGATAACTACTGTACTGGTTCACCGTGAATCGGAAAATCGGCCATCAAAAGATAGACACTTTTCCGGCCCTGGCCATGGCGAATGGCAAGGTGGAAATAGGGTGCAGTGGCAACGATTTGATTTTTTCGAGGCAATTCTCCTTTCGCGATCTTGTTGCAGTTTCTGCTTATCTCCGGCCAGGCAGCGGCAATGTTGGGGTAGAGTGTGCCTTTCATCCGTTGCCGGTTGGTGCCCGCCCGGCCCCAAATGCGGAGGAGTTCCCACTGGCCGAACAGGTTT
>WFQT01000244.1 GCA_015486895.1 Anaerolineae bacterium | reverse complement strand
TGCACCGTCTACAAAAAGCTGCTCCGGCGATAGCTATTGGCGCCAAGCGGTTCGGGGCTCTAGCGGCCAGTGCAGAGCATTTGCAGAAACGTCTACCTCAGGGGGAAAAGGCATTAGCTACAGCGTGGGATACATTATTAGATTTCTTCAATGAGCATCGCCGAGGTAAGAACAATCCTAACTACTCTTCCAGACTGCGATTGACTGCTGCCCTGCGCAAGCAGCCCGGTTGGAGTAGCGTTGAGATCGACTGGGAAACAGCGCTGAAAACATTGGAGAGCGTGGGTAAACAAGTCGTAACCCTGCACGATCTCTTAGTGGAGGGAGAGAACTCCCTACCACCTTCAGCTTTGGAGATCAGCTATGAACTGAGCTCTACCATTACAGATTTGCGCTCTGCGGTGGAGAATGTGCACGCTTTAGTGCTGGAACCGGATCCGTTGATGGTCTACTGGCTGGAGCAAGGAGCAGGTAAGTCAGGCCTTTCTTTTCGCGCTGCGCCATTGCACATCGGCTCTTTGATGGAGAAATTTGTCTGGCAACGCATGCGCACAACGGTGCTGACTTCGGCAACTCTGAGGGTAGCTGACGATTTTGCTTATCTACGGGATCGGTTGCATGTATGGGAAGCGCAGGAGCTAGCTGTTGGCTCTCCTTTCGATTACCGCCGGGCAGCATTAGTCTATTTGCCTACCGATATCCCCGCTCCAAACGCCAGCGGCTACCAGACGGCGGTGGAACGCGCCATTTTAGCCTTGAGCAAAGCTGTCAATGGGCGTCTGCTCGCTCTTTTTACTTCCTATTACCAGTTGCGCAAGACGGCACGGACAATCGGCCCCCAGTTAATGGCCTCCGGATTTACGCTGTTACAGCAAGGAATGGGTTCTCGCACTCATTTACTGGAAAGCTTCCGTACCACAGAACGGGCGCTACTCTTTGGGACACGTTCCTTTTGGGAAGGGGTGGACGTAGTTGGCGAGGCATTGAGTTGCCTGGTCATCGTGCGTTTGCCTTTTGATGTGCCTGATGACCCACTGGTAGCCGCTCGGGGCGAACAGTATGACGATGCTTTTCTAGATTATCAAGTACCCAACGCTATTCTGCGCTTCCGTCAGGGCTTTGGTCGCCTGATTCGCAGTCGGAGTGACCGCGGGGTGGTCGTTGTCCTTGACAGCCGGGTTCAGTCCCGTCGCTACGGCAAGTTATTCTTAGAGTCATTACCCGATTGCGAGGTGCGCCGAGCGCCGCTTTCCCAGCTCGATTTAGCTGCAGCGCACTGGATTGACGGTCGGAAGGGTGGTTAAAGGCAGAGCGCCAGAAATAGTGTGAGGACACAACCGGTCACCCAACAGTGGATTTGGACTCGTTGCCCGGCGCTACTCGGTTGGAGGTGATAAAAGATGGATGTAATCCGGCAAGGAAAGATAAAACGGAAGACGACGGAGACAGATGTTCAGGTACGCTTATTGCTGGATGGCAGCGGACAAGCAACTGTTGCAACCGGCATTGGCTTTTTAGATCACATGTTGACGCTCTTCGCTGTTCATGGCCTCTTTGACTTGGAGGTACAAGCAACAGGCGACCTGGAAATAGATGAGCACCATACCGCCGAGGATGTGATGATATGCCTGGGCCAGGCACTGGACCAGGCTTTGGGGGAACGGAAAGGCATTGTGCGCACGGCTCACAGCTTTGTGCCTATGGACGAGTCTTTAGGCTTCGTAGCCGTTGATTTGAGTGGGCGGCCTTATTGCGTGGTGGAGGCAAAGTGGCATACCTCACGCCTGGGCCAGTTGGGCACCGACTTGATCTCCCACTTGTTCCAGAGTTTCGCCTTTCAGGGACGGTTCAATTTGCATGCGGCAGTGCTTTACGGACAAAATGATCATCATCAGGCGGAGGCACTTTTCAAGGCATTAGGCCGGGCGTTAGATGGGGCAACGAGATTGGATCCCCGCCGTACCGACGTGCCTTCTTCCAAAGGGACTTTGATAGCGTAGTGAGGTGAGGTGAGCTCATGGCTCGAGTAGTAATTGTCAACTCCCGAGCCGGGAATGTTCGCAGCGTCGAGAAAGCGTTGCGCTATATTGTCGCCCAGGTACCAATGCTGGCAGCCACAGAAGTTTTCCTGACCGACCGGCCGGAACAGGTTGCCACTGCCGACGCCCTAATTCTGCCCGGCGTGGGTGCGTTCGGAGAAGTGATGTCCTATTTGCGAGCAAGCGGCCTGGCCGAGGCAGTGTTAGCCGTGGTGACGGCAGGGAAACCTTACTTGGGCATCTGTTTGGGGATGCAAATCCTATTCCAGGGAAGTGAGGAGATGGGCTCCTGGCCAGGGCTCGGCCTTCTGCCGGGGCAGGTACTACGCTTCCCCCCAGGCTTGCAGGTACCGCAAATTGGCTGGAACCAGTTGCACTTTCAGCGACAGGCATCCTTGTTGGCGGGAATCCCAGATGGCGCTTACATGTATTTCGTGCATTCCTATTACTGCGCCCCAGAGAATCCGGACGATGTGGTCGCCACTACCGAATACGGCATTGATTACGCGTCGGTCGTGGAGCGGGACAATATTTGGGGGATTCAACCACACCCGGAGAAGAGCCACAAAGTCGGGCTGCGCGTTTTGCGCAACTTCCTGGTGATGAGCGTGACCGGCTGATCCCTGCGGGGCAAGGTGAGGATACCATGTTCGTTTTCCCGGCTATTGATTTAAAAGGAGGTAGGTGCGTTCGTCTGCGCCAGGGGGACCCCAATGCGGAACGAGTTTACAGCGAGGACCCCGCCGCTGTAGCCCGGCACTGGGTCACCGGAGGAGCTTCCTGGCTGCATGTAGTCAACTTAGACGGCGCTTTTCAGGGCGGTGGCCTGAGGAGCGGTGGTGCTTTGCCGTTAAACTTATTGCGTTTGCAAGAGATTCTCCAAGCGGTAGACTCGCCTATTCAATTCGGTGGTGGTTTGCGCTCTCTTGAGGATATCGATTTGGTGCTGCAGTTAGGGGCGACCAGAGTCGTTCTCGGATCTGTTGCCGTTCATCACCCGGATGTAGTGAGGCAGGCTTTGAAACGCTTTGGGCCGGAGCGAGTAGTTGTAGCGCTGGATGCCCGTGGTGGCTATGTGGTGACTCACGGTTGGCTGGAGACGAGCAATGTGCCGGTTATTGCCCTGGGCAAAGCAATGCGTCAAATGGGCGTCTTGCGGGCAGTATACACGGATACTCGGCGGGATGGTATGCTAAGCGGCGTGGACGTGGAAGGTGCTACTCTCCTGGCCCGGCAGAGCGGTTTGCTAGTCATTGCCTCCGGCGGCGTGGGCAGCTTGGAGGATGTGCGCCGCTTGCGGGCAGCCGCACAGTTCGGCGTGGAAGGGGTTATTATAGGCCAGGCGCTGTACAGCGGGGCTATTTCCCTGACCGAAGCTATTGCCGTAGCCTCGACACCAGAATCAGGAGAGACGACCTAATGAGCGGCACCGATAAAAAAGAATCCCGTGAACTAATGGCGTCGGCCGCGGAACAAGTTGTTTTGACACCGTGGGAAGTACTCAGCAGTGAGTGCCTCTACGATCACCCGTTCATCCACTTCGTCAAGGAGAGAATCCGCCACCCGCTCACCGGTGAGACGATGACCTATTTTACCTTGATTTCGCCGGTTGACACCGTCGCCGTAGTGGCACTCACAAGTGATAACCAGGTCCTCCTGACCCGGCAATATCGACACCCCCTGCGCCGTGCCATTTACGATTTGCCCGCGGGGCGAGTGGAGGCGGGCGAAGACCCTGCCGCTGCCGCAGTGCGGGAGTTGCGCGAAGAGACAGCTTTCCATGCCGCGCGCTGGGAACGGCTTGGGTACGAGATCCCCTACCCCGGTGGCCTACGGGCTGGGACATATTTCTTTTTAGCTCGTGAGCTAACGCCGGTGCCGGGAGGCCAGAAACTGGATGAACATGAAGATATTATCGTCGAAGCAGTTCCGATACAGGACGTGCTGGATGGCATCGTTGCCGGTCGTTACGTAGATGGTGCTTTGCAATTCGGTGTACTCATGGCAGCGCGCCAGTTAGGCCTTTAGTAAGAGCCAGGGAATTCGGGTAATCTGTGGTTCAATAGACAGCGAGGAACAGGGTATGTTAGCCAAACGTATTATCCCTTGCTTAGATGTGAAAGACGGCCGGGTGGTCAAAGGCGTCAATTTTGTCGATTTGCGGGATGCCGGGGACCCGGTTGAGCAGGCAGCAGTCTATAACCAGGAAGGGGCCGATGAGTTGGTCTTTCTGGATATTACTGCCTCCTACGAGCGGCGGGACATCGTTGCTGATATGGTGCGCCGAGTAGCAGACCAGGTGTTCATCCCTTTTACCGTCGGCGGTGGGTTGCGCACTTTAGAGGATATTTGGGCTATGCTGAACGCCGGCGCGGAGAAAGTATCGCTAAACAGCGCCGCCGTGCGCACACCGGAGGTAATCGAGGAAGGGGCCAAGCGGTTTGGCAACCAGTGCCTTGTGGTTGCTATTGACGCTCGCCGCCGGCCGGAGACGCCAGCAGGCGCCTCGCTATGGGAAGTGTATATCAACGGTGGCCGGATTCCCACGGGGCTTGACGCTGTAGCCTGGGCGCGAGAAGTGGTTGCCCGTGGCGCCGGGGAAATTTTGCTGACCAGCATGGACCGAGATGGTACCAAAGTAGGTTATGACATTCCGCTGACTCGCGCTGTTGCCGAAGCGGTGTCTGTGCCCGTCATTGCTTCTGGCGGCGCGGGGACGCTGGCTCATTTCTACCGGGCGTTAACGGAGGGAAAGGCATCGGCAGCGCTGGCTGCTTCCCTTTTCCACTACCGGCAGTTGAGCATCGCCCAGGTAAAAGCGTACCTGGCGGAGCACAATGTACCGGTGCGGCCGGCAGTCATTAACGTGGAGCTGGGAGTATGAACGAGGCGCTGTGGAAACAGGTGAAGTGGGACGAGCGGGGATTGGTACCTGCAATCGTCCAGGACGCTGACAGCGGTGAGGTGCTAACGCTGGCATATATGAGCCAGGCATCGTTACGCTTGACGCTGGAGTCGGGAGAGACCTGGTTTTGGTCCCGCAGCCGGCAAACGTTGTGGCACAAAGGGGAAACTAGCGGCAATTATCAGCGAGTGCGCGAGCTGCGGCTGGATTGTGATGGAGACGCGTTGGTCGTGTTAGTACAGCCTGCAGGGCCGGCTTGCCACACCGGCGCGCGTAGCTGTTTCTATCGCCGTTGGGACGCGGCGTCAGGGCGTTGGCAAGCTATCCCCGGCGTGGCGACAGCGGCACAGTTGCAAGAGCCATCAGATTCGGATTAGCGAAAGGATATCGCATGTCGGGAACAATTGAGCAATTATGGCAAACGATTTTAGAGCGGAAAGCAACGATGCCGGAGGGATCATACACTGCTTCTCTTTTCCGCAAAGGGGAAAACGAGATCGTCAAAAAAATCGGCGAAGAGGCAATTGAGGTTATCGTCGCCGCCAAAGGGGAAACGGATAACCGGGTCATTTACGAGATGGCAGACCTGTTTTATCACTCCCTCGTCTTGTTAGCGGCGCGTGGTTTAACATGGGAACAAGTCGAGGCGGAGCTAACTCGCCGCTGCAAATAAGCATTTTGCCGGGGTAAAGGAGGGAAAGCATATGGCGTGGCAGGAACAAATGCCAGAAGGGCTGACTTTTGATGACGTGCTGCTTATGCCGGGTTATAGTGACGTTTTGCCGTCTGAAGTCTCTTTGGCAACAACGTTGCATCCCCGGTTGCAACTGAACATACCGGTGATTTCAGCGGCCATGGACACAGTAACCGAGTCTGCCATGGCCATTGCTTTAGCGCGACAGGGAGGCTTAGGCGTTATACATCGCAATTTAAGCGTGGAGCGGCAAGCCATGGAAGTAGACCGGGTGAAGCGATCTGAGGCAGGGATGATCTCCGACCCGGTGACTTTGCGCCCGGACGCGACTTTGGCCGATGCCGAAGCAGTCATGGCCCACTACCACATTTCCGGGGTCCCAATTACGGAGGAAGACGGTACTTTAGTGGGCATCCTCACAAATCGAGACATTCGTTTCGCCGAAAAAGGGGAAGAGCCGGTCAGCGCTTACATGACCCATGAGCGGCTAGTGACGGCTCCCTTAGGCACGACGTTAGAAACTGCCCGGGACATCTTGCACCATTACCGCATTGAGAAGCTGCCTTTGGTGGATGAACAAAGGAAATTGCGGGGGCTAATTACCTACAAAGACATCCTTAAGCGCCAGGACTATCCTATGGCGGCCAAAGACGCGGCCGGGCGCTTGTTGGTTGCAGCGGCGGTAGGCATCGGCAAGGCGGGGATTGAGCGCGCTGAGGCAGTTGTTGCCGCCGGTGTCGATGCCATAGCCATTGACACTTCCCACGGTCATACCCGCAATGTGCTGGAAACGGTGAAAACTCTGCGCCGCAAGTTCTCGGAGGTAGTCATTTTAGCCGGAAATGTAGTGACTACCGAAGGGACAGTTGCTCTCATTGAGGCCGGTGCCGATGTAGTGAAAGTGGGCGTCGGTGCCGGTTCTATTTGCACCACCCGGGTGATTTCCGGCGTGGGGCTACCGCAGGTTAGTGCCGTAGCTACTTGCGCTGAAGCCGCGCGACCTTATGGCCGCCCAGTAGTAGCGGATGGGGGCATCAAGTACTCCGGAGACATCGTCAAGGCGTTAGCCGCTGGTGCCGATGCTGCCATGTTAGGCTCCTTACTTGCTGGCCTGGACGAATCACCCGGCGAGTTGGTTATCTGGGAAGGGAGACGCTTCAAATCTTACCGGGGCATGGGCTCCTTAGGCGCCATGAAAGGCCGGGCCGCTGATCGTTACCAAACTGGCCAGGGAGGAGGTCGCAAGCTGGTGCCGGAAGGCATTGAGGGTCAGGTACCATACAAAGGTAAATTAGCGGGCTATATGTTCCAGTTGATGGGCGGGTTGCGCTCCGGCATGGGGTACGTAGGGGCGCGCGATTTACAAGAATTGCGGGAGAAAGCTCAATTTGTGCGCATTACTAATGCCGGACTGACAGAAAGTCACCCGCACGATGTTGTCATTACAAAAGAAGCACCAAATTACCAATCACCGCGTTAACGCCTAAGCGGAGGCGTTGTATTACGCCTACGCTCAGCAATGGCTTAGACGCACAGGGAGAGCGGAGGCCAAAATGCCAGTAACAGCAATTGTAGGAGCCCAATGGGGTGATGAGGGCAAAGGTCGCGTTGTCGATTATTTGGCGCAGGCTGCCGATGTAGTGGTGCGCTATCAGGGAGGCGACAATGCCGGCCATACGGTAGTCAATGAGTACGGAAAATTCCAGTTGCACCTCTTGCCGTCGGGGATTTTCAATCCGAATGCACATTGTGTCATCGGTGCCGGTACTGTGGTCAATATGGAAATTTTACTGCAAGAAATTGACCGGGTAGAGGTTACCGGTGTTATCACTCGCAATCTCTGGGTAGACCAAAGAGCACATTTATTGCTGCCTGATTACCGACAGTTGGACGTTCTCCAAGAGAAAGCGTTGGGAAACAATGCCATCGGCACAACCAAACGGGGAATCGGACCCGCTTACACCTACAAAGTGGCACGGGTCGGGGTGCGTCTTGGCGATTTGCGTTACCCAGACTGGGCGCGCCGGCGATTCCAGGTAACCCTGGAACGATTGCAGCGTGAGTATAACACTTACGGCGTGGAACCACCGACTTTGGACGCACTCTTGGAACCACAACTGGCTCTATTTGCTAAGCTTGCCGGTCATGTGGTTGACACCGTGCCTCTTCTCCGAGGATGGCTACAAGCAAACAAAGAAGTCATTGTCGAGGGACAGTTGGGTGCTATGCGCGACTTAGATTGGGGCGTTTATCCTTATGTGACCTCCTCTAATCCAACAGCGAGCTACGCGCCGGTGGGCACCGGTTTTCCGTCTAATTATCTACAGCGGGTGATCGGCGTGGCCAAAGCCTATACCACGGCTGTCGGCGCGGGGCCATTTCCGACAGAGATTAGCGGCGAATTAGAAACAGAATTGCGGCAATTGGGCCAGGAGTTTGGTGCCACGACCGGCCGGCCGCGACGAGTAGGCTGGTTTGATGCTGTAGCGGCTCGCTACGCTGTCTGGCTCAGCGGCATAACTGAATTAGCAATCACGAAGTTAGATGTGCTGGATAGTTTGCCGGAAATCAAGATTTGTACCGGCTACAAGCTGCCGGACGGCAAAGTCCTGACAGAAATGGTAGATCCGTATTTGTTAAGCCAGGTGGAGCCGGTATGGGAGCATTGGCCCGGCTGGCTAATATTGACTCGCGACATACGCCGCTGGGAAGACTTGCCGGTGAATGCCCAGCGATTCTTGTCTCGCATTGAAACTTTGGTTGGTGTGCCTATAACGTTGATTTCTGTGGGACCGGAACGGCAGCAGCTTATCTTGCGACAGAGTGCCCCGGTATGAGCGACCAGTTTGGCCATGAGACTTTCCTTTCCCCTTTTACCTGGCGCTATGGCAGTCAGGCAATGCGTCGACTTTGGTCAGAGCATCACCGGCGGCGGCTTTGGCGGCAAGTGTGGGTTGCTTTGGCGGAAGTGCAAGCAGAAGCAGGGCTGGTTTCACCGGAGCAGGTAGTCGATTTACGTGCCCACCAGGAAGACATCGACTTAGAACGCGCGTTGGCCATTGAGGCGGAAATTGGCCACGATGTGATGGCAGAAATCCGCACTTTTGCCGAGCAATGCCCGGTGGGCGGAGGCATCATCCATTTAGGTGCCACTAGCACCGATATTACCGATAATGCTGATGTCTTACGCTCACGAGAATCGTTGGACCTGCTCTTAGGACGGCTGCGGGAGCTATTGGCGCTTTTTGCTCAGCGGATTGAAGAACTATCGGACGTGCCGACCATGGCGTGGACGCACTTGCAGCCGGCCGAGGTAACCACAGTAGGCTACCGGTTGGCTTTCTACGCCCAGGATTTATTAGCCGACTGGGAGGCGCTGCACAAAGTACGAGCCGGTTTGCGCGGGAAAGGGTTCAAAGGTGCCGTGGGGAATGCGGCTTCCTATACCCAGCTTTTGTCGGATAACCCCTGGGATGCCTCCCAACTAGAAAAAGAGATTCTGCGCCGTTTAGGAATCGATGCCTTCACCGTGACCACACAAGTGTATCCGCGCAAACAGGATTGGCGTCTGCTGACAGCGTTAGCTGGTTTGGCACAATCTCTCTATAAATTTGCTTTCGATTTGCGGCTGTTGCAATCCCCATCCTTAGGTGAGTGGTCGGAGCCGTTCGGGAAGAAACAAGTGGGATCGTCAGCTATG
Source organism: Anaerolineae bacterium (assembly GCA_015486895.1). Taxonomy (GTDB): domain Bacteria; phylum Chloroflexota; class Anaerolineae; order JAADDB01; family JAADDB01; genus S014-12. The sequence continues at coordinate 6,741 of WFQT01000244.1, read as the reverse complement.
CCTTTCAAGCGTAATCCGGTGCAAGCAGAAAAAGTGGATAGCTTAGCCCGGCTTTTGGCGGCTTTGCCGGGGATCGCTTGGCAAAACGCCGCCCACTCGTTGTTAGAGCGCACCTTGGACGACTCTGCTAACCGGCGGGTTATCCTGCCTCAGGCATTCTTGGCTGCCGATGAACTACTGCTCGTATCGCTGCGCCTGGTTCGCGGGCTAAACGTAGATAAGGAAGCTGTGAAAAGCAATTTGGCCGCTTACGGAGTTTTCGCGGCCACGGAGCGGGTGCTGATGGCAGCAGTGCACGCAGGCGGGGACCGGCAAGATTTGCACGAAGTCATCCGGGAGAAGAGCTTGGTTGCCTGGGCAGCGCTGCGACGGGGGGAACCTAACCCCCTATCAGACCTATTGGCCAGAGAACCAGCATTGACCCGCTGGCTGCCCCCGGCGCAGATTCACGTTCTGTTGAATGCTAACGATTATACCGGTGACGCAAAACGCCGGGCGCTTCAGTTAGCTTCCGCCGTGCGAGATGCGCTTTCTGCCACTGTGTAGAGATTCATATCTCCTCCTCGTTTCTCTCTACCTGCCACTTATTACTGAACTCTGGCGTTATTATTCTTGCCACAGAAAAACACAGAATTTCACAGATTTGGGTCGAAAAGCAATGGGAAATCTGTGTTAATCTGTGCCATCTGTGGTGAAAATAATTAGGTCGAGCCTAAAATGTCATTTCCGCCAGACTCCAGCTTACTATTGATTGCTGGTCGTCTAATGGCCACTCATTGTATAATGAACGTGGCAGCAGGTTGAAGAACCACTGATTGCATCGACTAGATAGACCAAAAATCCGTGGCTTTCTGTGTGAACCTGTGGTTGCCTTTTCAGTTCTGGCTCAGCCATGTTAAGTGCAGGGGGATACGTCCGATGAAAGAGAAAAACTTGCGTAACAAAGTTGCCATTGTCACCGGCGCTAGCCGGGGCATCGGGGCAGCCACAGCACATCTATTAGCGGAAGAAGGTGCGTTAGTAGTATTAGCTGCCCGCAGCCAGCATGATCTACAGGAAGTCGCCCGTGACATCCGGGCTCGGCGAGGCCGAGTCCTGGCCGTGCCCACGGATATCTCCGACACCCAGGCCGCGGCGGAGCTGGTGGAGGAGACAGAGGCATCTTTTGGCCCAGTGGACATCTTGGTAAACAATGCTGCCATTATCGAACCGGTGGAGAAGATCGAGCGTATTTCCCCGACCGAGTGGCAAAAGCACATGGCCATAAATTTAAATGGCCCCTTTTTCGCCATTCGCGCTGCGCTTCCCAGTATGTTGGCGCGGGAAACAGGCGTAATCGTTAATGTTGGCTCAGGGCTCTCCCGCAAACCGACCTTTGGAGTCGCCCCCTATTGCACGTCCAAAGCTGGCCTTTGGATGTTGACTCGTGTGCTGGCGGAAGAGGTGCGCGGACGAGGCGTGCAGGTATACAGCATCCGCCCCGGAGCTGTCGATACTTCCATGCAAGACATTATCCGCCGGGCAACGCCGGAGCAGTTCAGTAAGAAAAATGTGGAGAAGTTCCGGCGCTACAAAGAGGAAGGAATGCTAATCCCGCCGGAGGAACCGGGACGGCTTATCCGCTGGCTTTGTCGGGAACGGCCGGCCGATTTGCACGGCGAGGAAGTGTATATTTTCGATGCTGCCATTCGAGAACGGGTTGGTCTTCAATCGTAAAACATCTACAAAGTAGGGGCGACGCATTCTATTTCCGGGGGAGTTATCATGAGCCTACGGCCTGCCTGCGCGGGCACGCAGACAAGCACACCACAGCGGATGAAAATTAAGATCAGCGTGTATCAGCGTTAATCAGCGTTCTATTTTCAGAGTGTGCTTATATGAATGTATCTTATACGAGGAGTCATCATGGACCTGGCGCCCGGCACCAATGGCTAACGATTAACTGTCAATCCGTGTTATCCGTGAGCGAAAAACATTGCGGCCTGGCATTACTGCCTGAAGGATAAAGTTGTGGCAACAGAGAAGCAAAAGTTAGAGCAGATCATCCACAAGCTCATCATGGCGCGAGAACTAATGCCGCACAGCAAGCGGTGGGAGGCGGCACGCAAACAAACCCTGTTTCGCTATTTGCAAAAGTACCGGGAGATGGAAACACCTTCCAAAGCGGAGGAGCATTCTTGAACACTTATCCTCCTTTAAAGACAGGGACAATTTTGCGCAAACGATACCGCATCGTCGCCCTCATCGGACAGGGCGGGATGGGAGCGGTTTACCGCGCCCAGGATTCCCGCTTGGCTGGCCGGGAATGCGCCATTAAAGAGGTGATCTCCGAACTTAACGTTTTGCCCGCAGAACAGCAGCAGACACAGGAGCAATTTTACCGGGAAGCCAGCACGTTAGCCCGTCTGGATCATCCAGGGTTACCCAAGGTCTCGGACTATTTCTCTGAGGAAGGGCGCGAATACCTGGTGATGGACTTCGTGCCGGGACGTGACTTGCAAGAGATCATCAGCGAGAAGCGCCAGCACCACGAGTTTTTGCGTGAGGCAATCGTCTTGCACTGGACAAACCAGATCTGTGACGCCTTGATCTACTTGCATAATCAGGATCCGCCTATTCTCCACCGGGATATCAAGCCGTCGAACATCAAGCTCACGCCACAGGGGCTGCTCAAATTAGTGGATTTTGGCTTAGTAAAAGAACTTTCTACCGACGACAATCGCACCGTGACAGTGGTGCAAGGCCGGGGGACGTTGCAATACACCCCTTTGGAACAGTACGGCGGTGATACAGGCCATACAGATGCACGGTCGGACCTGTACGGCTTGGGAGCAACACTCTATCATTTGCTGACCAACACACCCCCGGCCGACGCCAAAACGCGCTTTTTGACGCCAGGAGCACTGGTACCACCACGGGAGATCAATCCAGCCATCTCGCCCAACACCGAACGGGCTATTCTATCGGCTTTGGCCATGCATCCAGATGATCGCCCCCCAAGCGTAGATGTGTTCCGCAAGTCACTACTGGGCAACAATGATAGTTTCTCCATTGTCGAACGCCGTCTGCGCTATTTAGCATGGCAACAAGCCATTTCCAGCAACTGGTGGTTGCTATTAGTAGTAGGCCTACTATTCCTCTTGAGTATCCTTGTTACTCTCTACACGCCCACCATGGCTTTATAGCAGGGCTCACATCTGTTCCAAAAATAGCCACAGGTTTTTTCTCTACACCTTAAAGCCCCTTTGCGGCTCTGCGTCAAATTCTTGTCCAGTGTACTAGTACTCAGTCAACCGTGATCTGAGTGAAACTGCATAGAGTGGGCACAGGCCCACCTTCGGCGCAGAGCGCCCAAGAGCCCGAATTCATTCGGCCGGTGTATCGGGAGCCGGCCAAGGTCACCGATTGAAATCGGGCTGGAGCCCTGCGGGCTGAAGGACGGCCTCCGCCATCCCACTGCTCCACTCGAGGCTATTTTCATCAGACTACACTTGACTTAGTACTAGAATTTCGTCGCCAAGGTACCAAAGGAAGTGGGTAATCCACCAAAGGCTCTGGCTACTGTCCGTCTTCTATCTTTTCCTCCACTGCCGGAAACACCACGAAGAAAGTGGAACCTTTCCCGGGGATCCCCTCGCTTTCTGCCCAAACGCGGCCTCCATAGGCAGCCACTATTTCTCTGACCAGTGCCAGCCCTATGCCTGCACCGCTGAACTTCCTGCTAATAGATCCATCTATCTGGTAGAAGCGCTCGAAGATTTTATCCAGTTTATCCGGCGGTATCCCAACACCCATGTCGCTAACGCTTAACAAAACCTCGCCTTTATTAGAATAAGGTTGGATCCTTACGGTTACTGGGCCTCCATCCGGGCTGAACTTTATGGCGTTTCCCAGAAGGTTGCCTACAACTCGGCGGAGGTATTCTCTGTTCCCTTTTACCATGGGTATGTCCTCGGAAAAATCCTGTGTGAAGGTTACATGGGCTTCCTCAGCCCTTAGTTTCATCTCTTGCATCATTTCCGAGACTAACTGCCGGAGGTCGAACACCTCTTGCTTCGATAGCCCTATGCCTGGAGCTTTGAGCATCAACAGATCATTCACCATGTCGTTCAAATCCCGGGCCTTGCGGACCACGAGCTGGAGTGCTTCCTCTTGCTCTGGCGTCATGTTACCCAAGGTGCCTGAAAGTATAAGCTCGGCATACCCTCTGACTAATGTCAGCGGTGTGCGCAGTTCGTGGGAAACATTTTGCACCAGCTCTTCTCGAAGGCGAAGTGCTTCCTCTAGTTTGGCATTCGTCGCCATAGTTTCCTCATACAGCCGGGCGTTGGCAATGGCAACGGCCACAGTGGCCGCGATTGACTCGCCCAACCGGCGGTGCTCGTCGTTGAAGAAGGCCTCCTGGTCACTATAAATGCTAAACGCTCCCAATAGTTCGTCCCCGCTAAGCAACGGCACGCTCAGGGCGGAGCGAACCCAGTCGTCCACCCCAGAAACAGGGAGCCAATGACTATCCTTAGTCACATCATCCACCAAGACCGATTGCCGTTGCGCCGCCGCCCAGCCGATCAGCCCATTTCCCAAACGCAGGCGGAGCCGTTGATCCAGGGCATCTACCGACTCTGCATCGTAGCCAGAGATGGCCATCATCTGCAGGCGGTTGTTGTCTGGTTCATACACCGCGGCGATACCACGCATGGCGCCCATAACGTCACACATATCGTCCAGTGCCCGCTGTGCGACCTGGCGCACGTCCAGGCTCTCGGAGATGTGCCGGCTCAGGCGGTAGAGGAGTTCCAGACGCTCCTTCTCCTGGGCCAACGAGGTGAACAATCGCGCGTTCTCAATAGCCACAGCAACCTGGTTCGCCAAGGCCTGGGCGATAGCGGCGTCTACTTCGGTGTACGAACCGGGCTGCTTGCTGTCAATCATGAGGACGCCAATCATCTCGCCGCGCACTAATAGCGGCGCCCCAGTCCAGGCACGGACGTCCTCGGCCCCGGGCACCCAGATCCAGCGCTTGTCCTCCCGCACATCAGGGATGACAATAGGACGGCGGTCACGGGCCATGGTCTGCAGGATAGGACTGTCGCTCAGGCTTAAGGTTACCCCGGCTTTCACCAATTCCTCATCCTCGTAGCCGGCCACGGCCGCCATAGAAGGTTGACCATCGCTGAAAAGCAGAACGGAGGCGGTGTCATAAGTCAATACGCGCTTCGCCTGGCGCAACACGAGAGAGAGGACCTCATCCAGTTCCAGCGTGGAGCCCACAGCGCGAGAGATCTCGCGCAAGGTATCGGCGCGCTCACGGGCGGCCTGCTCAGCCTGGTACAAACGTGCGTTCTCAAGGGCAGCAGCAGCGTGGTCAGCAAAGGCCTGCAGTGGTCCAAGATGGACCTGTGTGAAAAAGCCTGGGGTGGCGCTATCCACATTGAGAAAGCCGATCACCTCATCACGCACGACGATGGGTGCGGCTGCGTAAGAACGCAGCCACTCCTGCTCCGGTAGGCGTACCCAGTCAGGGTAGGTAGCAGTATCGGAAACGATCAGCGGCTTCTTGGTTTCCCTCATCTGTCGAAAGGTATTCGTTTCGGAGATGCGGAAGGCGGTCATAGAAACAACTTCCTCTGACCTAAAACGACCGTATCCCCTCCAGCGAACGACGCGCGCTTCGTCGTCCTTGACAAGCGTAATATTAGCAGCATCGTTGGGAACGACGCGGCCAACCTGCTCCAGGATCCGGTCCAACACCTCCTCGGGCTGTAGGGTACTGCTGAGGACAGCGGTAGCCTCCTCCAACGCCCCGGCCAGTTCCCGCTGCTCGCGCTCAGCCTCGAAAAGACGGGCATTTTCAATGGCCACTGCCGCCTGTGCAGCGAAGGCTTGGGCCAGCCGGGCGTGTTCTTCCGTGTAGAAACCAGGCTCATGCTTATCCAGGGCAATCATGCCCACAAGCCGCTCACCAACCAGCATCGGCACCCCCAACCAGGAACGGATGCCAGCCTGAGCATGGGGCTTACGACTAAACTCACGGTAGACAGCCGTAGCATCTTCCACAATGAAGGGAGCCCGCGTGCGCATCACTTCGCGATTAGGGTTACCCTCAGCCGTCAGGTCGAAGGTCATGCCCAGTAGTTCCCCCAAGTTTGAGAAACCGTGGCCGCCAATGATCTCCAAGAGGTTATCCCGGAGCAACTGAACTGAAGCGCTATCGTAGGGCACTACCTCTCGCAGTTGCATCAGGATGCGCTCGACGACCTGATTGCTGTCCAGGCTGGTGGTCAGGGCCAGGGCCGCCTGGCGTAGTGTCTCTGCCTCCTCCCGTCGCCGCTGCTCCGCCTGGTACAACCGCACGTTCTCGACAGCAACGGCAGCGTGGTCGGCCAGAGTAGAGAGGAGCCCCACATCGTGGGAGGAAAAAGCACCTGGCTCTCGGCGCCACAGCACAATTCCGCCAAGCAACTCTTCCCCCTTGAACATCGGCACAGCCAGGTTGGAATGAATCCCATCTATGGCGGCAATGTCCCGGAAGGGATACCCCGGCTCAGTCTCACTGTTAACCACCTGCACGGGCTCCCTGGCCGCCGCGGCCCGGCCGATAGCCCCCTCTCCGACCTCAATGTCAGCCTCGTTCACTGCCCTCACGAATTCCTGGCTGGCGTTGTAACTGGCGGTGATGCGGAAAACCCCCTCCCTCTTATCTAATTCAAAGATGCCACCCTCATCTGAGTGGGAGAGAAT
>WFQT01000243.1 GCA_015486895.1 Anaerolineae bacterium | reverse complement strand
GATTGCACGGATAAAAAACACAAAAATAAAATCTGTGAAAATCTGTGGAATCTGTGGTTGGCAATTCTGGAACTACAGATTGCATGGATTAACACGGATTTTCCTTTGCTTCTTGACCCAAATCTGTGAAAATCTGTGTTTTTCTGTGGCTAAAATAAAAACGCCAGAACCCAGTAAAACACTTTATCTGGTTATACCTCATCGGAACATAGAAAGCAAATTGGTAGGGCTTTTACCTTTTGCGAACTGTTTCATTAGACGCTGCATCTGACGGAATTCGCTTAACAGGGCATTAACCTCTTGAACCGTGTGCCCTGACCCCTGGGCGATGCGTTTCTTTCGTTGCCCATGGATAACGGACGGATTGCGTCGTTCTTCTTTGGTCATAGAGTTGATGATCGCCTCTACGGCTTTGAACTGTTGGTTGGTCATTTCTGGGCTTACTTGCTTGGTGAGCTGGCCCATGCCGGGAATGAGTTCCAGGAGCTGACTCAGCGGCCCCATCTTCTTGACTTCTTGTAGTTGTTGTTGGAAGTCTTCGAGGGTGAATGAAGCAGTACGCAGCTTGTGTTCCATTGCTGCCGCTTTGTCACGGTCTATGCTCTGTTCTGCTCTCTCGATGAGGGTGAGAACATCGCCCATGCCCAGAATTCGAGAAGCCAGTCGGTCTGGGTAGAAGGGGTCCAGGGCGTCTAAAGATTCGCCGGTGCCTAGGAATTTAATGGGCACGCCAGTGACCTCCCGAACTGAAATGGCGGCGCCACCACGGGCATCGCCATCGATCTTGGTCAGGATCAGGCCGGTCAAGCCGACTTTCTTGTTGAACTCCTGGGCGACCCGAACAGCATCCTGGCCAGTCATGGCATCTACGATCAGCAGCACTTCCACTGGATGAACTTGTTCCTTGATGGCAACTAGTTCGTTCATTAGAGCTTCATCAATGTGCAACCGGCCTGCGGTGTCCAGGATAACGGTGCTGTAAGCAGATTGACGGGCCCGTTTTACCGCGTGGCTACAGATCTCCGGTGGCGGAACTTTGTCTCCTTCACTGTGTACCGGGATGTTTAGCTGTTGGCCCAAGATTTCTAGTTGTTTAATGGCGGCGGGGCGGTAGATATCAGCGCCGACCAGCAATGGCCTCTGATTTTTCTGGCGCAAGTATAGCGCCAATTTTGCCGCCGTGGTGGTTTTGCCAGAGCCTTGCAGGCCTACCAGCATGATAACATGAGGTGCTTGGCGAGAAAGGTCTAATTTGCCCGGCTCTCCCAGGGTATTGATCAGTTCCTCGTTGACGATTTTGATAATCTGCTGGGTCGGATTGAGGTTTTTTAATACTTCCGTGCCAATAGCTCGCTCTTTAATACGAGCTGTCAGCGATTTAACCACTTTGTAATTGACATCCGCTTCTAACAGAGCCAAGCGTACTTCCCGTAGAGCCCCGTTGACATCCGCTTCTCGCAAGACACCGCGACGGTTTAGTTTGTCGAAAGTCGCCTGTAATTTATCGGACAGCGTATCAAACATGTTGCGATGAATCTCTCTTTCCTCTGCCGTGCTCTTACGAATTTCCTGAATATTGCCGGAAATTTACGTTGCCCCTTCGGTTACACTCAAGAACAGTTCTGCGCCCCAAGGATTTTTCGCCAGAGTCTGCCAACTATGATATATATAAGAGAGAGATCGGTCAAATTATTTCTTTCTCTGCGTGTGGTATTCAATAGGGGGGCAATTCCGGATGCATCCCCGGGTGTGGTATGATATTTATTGGAGTCTGGCGAAAATGACGTTTTAGGCTCGATTAGGCTATCTTCACCACAGATTACTCAGATTGCATAGATAAAAAACTAAAATAAAATCTGCGAAAACCTGTAAAATCTGTGGTTGGCAATTCTGGAACTACAGATTGCATGGATTAATGCAGGTATTTCCTTGCTTTCTGCCCTAAGTCTGGGCAATGCTGTGTTTTTCTGTAGCTAAAATAAAGAAACGCCAGATGTCAGATGTTTATATTGTGTGTCGGGTGGGTCTCCATTTTTCAGCCCACATGAATAACGATTAGAGGGGCTAAAAGGATGCTGCGACGTTTTTCTCCTTTGTTCTTGCTCGCGTTCTTGGTGATAGTTATTATTGTAGCCAGTTGTAGTGCTTTGCCGGTTGTAATTCAAACACCAACGTTTACCTTTACACCATCTCCTTCAGCGCTGCCTACAGAAACGCCAACGTCAACGTTAACATTGACGCCTACGTTTACACCTTCGCCGACAGCTACGGCGACGAGCATACCGACAGCTACGGCGACGAGCACGCCAACGGTGGTGCCTACGGCCACGGCGACTTTTGTTGTTGGCCGGCCAACAGCGAGTGTCAAATTAGTATACTGGGGCAATCAGAAGAAAAAGCAGGTACACATTGGCTTTGATGTGGAGGGTAATCCGAAGATACTAAACGAAATCTTGGCGATTTTGGCCCAATATCGTTACCACACTACTTTTTTCATCCAGGGTGCTTGGGCTGCAGACCATCCTGACGCTGTGAAACGCATCGTCGCTCAGGGGCACGAGGTAGGAAATCATTCCTGGACGCATAGCGATTTTCGTAAGCTAAGTCGGGAGCAAATCGTCAAAGAGCTGGCCGACACAGAAGAGTTGGTGTTTAAACTCACCGGCAAGAGTACCAAGCCGTATTTCCGGCCACCTTACAGCTACCGTAACAAGCAAAGTATTCAGGTTGCTTACGAGCAGGGATACACGCATATCCTTTGGGGGCAGGATGCCTACGATTGGCGAGATCACGATGCCGATAAAATCTATCATAATATTGTCGATCATGTACGCCCCGGTGAGATCATCTATATGCATACCAGTCATAAAACTGATCCGGTAGCTTTACGCCGGGCATTACAGACATTGCAGGAGCGGGGATATAAGTTAGTCTCCCTCACCGGAATTCTGGCGCCTTAAAGGGTATTTGCAGGAATGGAACAGATATCTCTGGCATTGCACCGTCATCTTTTTCTGTTAATAGTGCTTTTTTTTGCTTTGTCGATGGGGTGCTCGGCTTGTGTTGGTAATCCGCCCCACGATCAGGTGGCTATTCAGGCTGTTTTGGATGCTGAAGCTAAGGGGGTAGTTGACCGGAATCTGGATGGTTTAATGAGCTTGTGGTGTGATGGTGGGATAGTTCGAGACGCCAAACACACGCCGAATGATCCATCCGACGATGTGCTTTGGCAGGGCAAAGATGCTATTGCTCAACGCTATTTGCATTTAGTGTTTCCCGGAGAACCACATCTCCTTGAGCATTCTATCGTCCATATTAGTTGGAAGGATGATGCCCACGAGGCTGTTGTTCTCCTCTCTACCCGAATTAATTCGGAAGCGGCTATCAGTGGCGATAAGTGGATTCTCTGCTGGCAAAAAGGTCATTGGCAGGTTAAAGAGACGACATATAACTTGGAGCCAATGCCATAGCTTGAAAAATCAGCGTGACTTGTACGTTTTCTTTCACCGGCACCAGGAATAATGTTAAATTAAGGGATGTTCCCTGCTTGGATTCATATTGAGACAGACAAAAATGTCAAGGACTAACCTGATACCTGTGTTTTTCATCCGGCAATTGAAACGGGGTTATGTTGATATTGATGCCCGTTTTGACCCAATGCAGTTCCGAGTACATGCGGTTACTTCTTTTCCGCAAGCTATGTTGGATTACCCTAAGTTCCAACCTCGTTTAGCTTTTTTGGACTATCGAACACTTGCTGAGGAGGCGGAAGAAATATGTCGCTTATTGAGACGACAATACCCCATCCTGCCCGTTATCGCAATAGTTGGTCGCCGGGGCAACACGGATTGTCAGTGTGCCGGCTTGTTACGACCACCATACACACCACGTCGCCTCACTTCTGTCGGCCTTAGCGTTTTAGAGGCCCAACCGGAGCGACAGGTGCTACAGGCTGGTCCCATTCAGTTCAATCTGGAGACGTTGCAGGTCAGCAGTCCTGCCGGAGTTCGCAGGCTGTCGCCGAAGTTAGCTTCTCTGTTGCAGCACTTTATGCAATTCTCCGGTAGGGTTTGTTCACGTCAGGAACTCATTGAGGCGATCTGGAAGCCGCTGGATGGGCCGGAGACATTGCATCGTACCTTAGAGGTGCATGTTTACTGGCTGCGGCAGGCTATAGAGCCAGACCCACGGCGGCCACAGTTCCTCCGAACGGTAGGTGGCTACGGTTATCGGTTCACGCCAAGCGAGGATGAGTGATTTAGTACTTTGCCAATGATGCTTTTGTTTTCTATGCTGGACTCTGGCGTTTTTATTTTAGTCACGGAAAAACACAGAACTTCACAGGTTTGGGTCGAAAAGCAAAGGAAAATCTGTGTTAATCCATGGTGAAGATAGTTAGCGTAGCATTTGCGCAATCAGACGCGG
>WFQT01000242.1 GCA_015486895.1 Anaerolineae bacterium | reverse complement strand
TAAGAGACAGGCTGGCCACAGTGCGCAGCGCTGGCACGCCACCCAACAGTTGGCTCAGCAAGTCATCATCAATGCGAATACCTTGTCGCGCCACCTCGTCGGCCATATTCAAAACCAGCACGACGGGAACGCCGGTTTCTAAGACTTGTACTGCTAAATAGAGGTTGCGCTCCAGATTAGTAGCATCTAAGACGTTGACTACTAAGTCGACTCCACCATTAACGACAAAATCCCGAGCGATGACCTCTTCGGGAGAGTAAGCCGCCAAGCTGTATGTGCCCGGCAGATCGACAAGGCGGATCTCAATGTCTCGGCAGGCAAACTCGCCTTCCTTTTTTTCCACGGTTTTACCAGGCCAATTGCCCACGTGCTGGCGTGAACCAGTCAAAGCGTTGAAAATGCTGCTCTTCCCAGCATTCGGATTGCCTGCCAAGGCCACAACGAATTCTTGGTGCTTAGCCACGCGCATCGTCCCCGGTGTTGAGAATCGGCGTCACAAATACCCGGCTGGCAGCTCTTGGACCAATGGCTAAGCGCGCCCCGTGATGATTGACGATGACACCAAAAGGCGAATTGGATACGACCTCTACCCGGTCACCAATATTAATCCCCATGGACAACAACCGTCGCCGCAGGCGGAAACCCCTGTGAATGCTATCAATCCGCACTTCTTCTCCTGGAGAACAAAGCGTAATCGGCATCATGATCCGTCTAACTCCACCTGAATCAATACTGCTTCATTACGCCGCAAAGAGAGATGGTACCCTTTAATGAGAAACTCCAGAGGGTCACCTAATGGGGCAAGACGTTCGACTAGAACTCTCTCTCCTTTGACTAAACCCATTTCCATAAAACGCCGACGTAGTCTTCCCTCGCCCCCCACGTGCACGATGACTCCTGTCTGGCCGGGGGAAAGCTCTGACAAAGAAACTACCCTTCCCTCCACTTGGTCTTGTACCTCCCTCTTTATTGCTTCCAGGCATTCTGCACAATACCCAAACAAAGTCACATGACTATGAGTGGTAACGATACCATGAGTATTATACAGCCGCCGGGTTACTTGCTCCACTTCCGGGCAGGAAAACTCAATGACTTTTCCGCAGCGCTGGCAAGTGAAATGATAATGCTCAGCCGAAGTTGCAATTTCGTAGTACACTTTGGCAGTCGGATACTCCGAGAGATGCTGCCTTAAAATGCCTATTTCAGCTAAACGCCTCAGGTTCCGGTAAACCGTCGCCCGGCCAATCCTGGCGTCCTGTTGGCGCGCCACTTCATAAAGCTGGTCAGCGTCTACGTGCCCTCCGGCATTCTCCAGCAAAGAAAGAAGTAAAGTGCGTTGCGGTGTCATGCGCATGCTATGCCGGTGTAACAAATCACGGATTCTCTCTACTTGCACCTGCCTGTCCTTATAAACGATACTAAATCTCAATAAGCTATTATACAGGAGGTGAAGGGTAAGTCAAAAAAGCAGAGATACATCTTCTCAATGAACAGAGGGAATGTAATGCAGCCCGGCAATGGAATAGGCACAGATAACCTCTCCTCCGATTCACCGCTTAATGGCTTCGGATTTTCCCTATAAGAGAGGAAGATAGGGGAGCTATTCACGAGGTACTGGGATCTGGCAAAATGGGGGTGGTTAAATAGCAGGCGGAAACAGGTTTACACTTTTGGATTGTCTTAAAATTAGCAGCTTACTGTTCTTCCCCATCCAGACACAGTTTATCGTTGACCGCCACCGTTGTTCACGAATGCAGAACCGCAATCCGGCGGGGCGAAACCAACAGCACTGCGGTCACTGACTTTTCAGAGGGTCCGGGGGGGGAAATGCCCCCAGCGGTGGTTTTGGGGGCCAGCCCCCAAAAAGAAACCGCTGTAGGGGCAAATCATTATTCGCCCTTACAGCTTTGTCTTTGTCCGAATTCGGCAAAGAGCGGCAAGTACCACTGTGGCGGCAACTGTTTTAGCACCCCGTTCACGGCTGCTTGCAAATGGTGGGCACCCACCGGCATAGCGATGTGGTAAGGCAGGGATTGCAAAGGAGGCTCACGCCAGCGCAAGCCGTATTTCCCTGCTTGGGTGTAAGCCGTTATCGCATCCAGTATGGCGGCGTCAGCTTGACCGCTCTGTACGGCTGTCAGCGCTTCTCGCGACGTCAAATAGCGCTTTGGCACCAGGTGGCTGCCCCGGCGCAATGTGTCCCGCAAGTAGCGATCCCCTTCCCCACCCCAAATAACGGCCACCCGCAGCCCGGCCAGGGAAAGAGTAGGCTGTGGCTGCTTTTCGGGCCAGAGCAGAAGTAAACCGCCGTCCAAATAGGAGTGTGAGTAGCACACGTCGCGAGTCAGCAAAGGGTCAAAGGGCAATCCCCCGATGATGCTATCCACCTGTCCCGACCAGAGGGCAGGATAAAGTGCGTCAGAGCTAAGAGCAGTAATTTGCAGGCGTACCCTCATTTTGGCAGCAACCCGGCGCAAAAGGCGCACTTCAACGCCATCCGGTTTTCCCTTTTCATCCAACATGGTCAGCGGTGGAAAGCTGGGGTCCAATCCTACCCGCCAAATCCCGGTCATTCGGACGCGCTGCCAGGTTGGGTCAGGGGCGAAAGCCATTTTCAGCCTCGGGATACCTGCCGCCCAGAGCGCCAACATGGATAGTAAGCCGGCCAGCAACAACGAGTAAGTGCGGTATGGTAACGGTTTCACGGCACTCTCTCCCCATGAGCGTAAGCCCGTACGTCCCAATAGATAGGCTTTGGGGTGAAATCGACATCGACGAAAGTGAAGTTATCCTGATAAGTATAAGTAGGCCGGGGATAGCGGAATACCCAGGGGCAAAAAGTTGCCGCCCATGGCCAACGGTGCCATACCATGTCATAAGCAGTAATCGTGTACGCTATGCGCTGTCCCGGCAAGACTGCTTGTGTCCAACGGGGGTGATCGTTCCATCCCCCTTCAGTGATCCAAATTTGCTTCTCGCTGTCACCGTGGGCTATCATCGCCTGATGCAACAACTCCACCCGCCGGAAATCCACAGCGCCTGCAGCGGGGGGCTTCTCTGCAGATGCCGTCCGGCCATAAGCGTGAGCGGCCAAACCATCCCAACAACAGCTCACGCCGGCTCGATAAATGGCATTCAAATAGGATAAATCCGTTATGGCCTGAGGGTTCCCCGGTGGGGCGATAGTAGGCGCTAAAGCGCCGCCCAACACTGGCAGATTAGGAGATACTGTTTTGACGGCGACATACGTTTGACAGAGCAAAGACGTGTAAGCAACGGGGTCTGGTGCCCGCCCACCCCATTCATGACGCAAATTCGGCTCGTTCCAGACTACCAGTGCTGAGAGGGTATCACCATAACGGGCAGCGAAGGCAGCCGCGAAAGCGGCGAAATCACCGAAGTGTTCTTCATTTAGATAGCTATCCAGCGTCTTTGGGGGGCGCGCCCACGCTGGCACCAATCCTATGCGGGCAATGACGCGTAATCCTTGCCCGCGAGCGTGAGCCAGCACTAAATCGGCATGGGTCCAATTATAATGGCCGGGCGCAGGCTCCATGTAAGCCCATGGGAAGTACTCCACGATTTGGTGAACGCCCATCTCACGGGCCAGTTGCAATGTCTGCCTAATTTTCCATGGCTCTACTTCGTCCGTCAGGCGGGTGTGGACACACATCTTAGGATTGATGCCGTTCACTGGCAACCCCGGCCCCACTGGCACTGTCAATAAAGTGTCGCCCACTAGCAGGAAAGGCAACAGATAAGGGAAAAAGCGCAGTAAGGACCAGATAAACCTGGTAATAGATCGCAGAGGCAAGCTTTTCATCTTTTACGACCGCCAAATGAGTACGCATTCCCATCCCAGAATTGCTCAGACACCCCGGAACTGTTAAAATGCCGAGTGGAAGTCTGCCATCTCTCCGGGAGAGAATAGGAAAGAAAAAGAATGAGCCTGTCTACCTGGCGCGACATCGCCATCGTGATCTTGACCATTGAGGTCTTCCTTGTCTCGTTGTTGCCATTAGTCATTCTCATTTTTATTAGCAAAGGGCTACGCTCGCTGCTAAAAGTCTTGCCAGCGTACGGGCGCAAAGGGCGAGAGATGGCTAAGGAGGGGGAGACACTGAGCAAGAAGGTCAGCCAACATGTTGCTGCGCCTTTCATCTGGAGTAGTAGTGTCGCCGCCACCATCAAATGCCTGTTCAGCCGTCAATGTTGGCAGGCACAGTTTCATAATAGGGAAGAATCATGAACAAACGAACGCAACGATTGCTTATCGGCGCTATTATCGGCAGTGTAGTTGGTATCGCTGCTGCCAAAATGATTGACCAGACCATTGCCGAGGCAGAATTCAAAGGCAAAAAGGCCACTATCAAGAAAAACCCCACTGACTGGTTGAAACTCACAGCCGCCATTGTAAGCGTTCTGCGCCAACTCTCCTCCCTGTTCACCGCTTAAATGAGACCGTCGCACAGCGTCATCCCCTGAATGCAAAGGCTTTCCGTGACCCGGAGATGGGG
>WFQT01000241.1 GCA_015486895.1 Anaerolineae bacterium | reverse complement strand
TTCGGGTGCAGCGTCAGCGCCGAGCCGAAATGCTGTAATGCCAGGCGGATATCATCGACACTGGCCTGATCACCTTGTTTCATCAAAAGCTCGCCGTCTTTCAGGTAGCTGTTGAACAAATACTCCGTTACCGCGTCTTGGCGGTACAGGGGGCTCACCTGGCGCACGAACTCAAAAGCGGTTGCAGCTTCTGCCCATTTACCTTGATCGAACGCCTCTTTTCCTTTCTCGAAGTGCAAGGATAGCTGTTTCTGCCGGTTAACATAGGTCAGGAGTTCTTGTACGTCCTGGTAATTGGGTTCAATGGCGATGATGACGTTTAAGTTGGATAACGCTGCGTCCCATTTCCCCTCTTGAATATCCTCCTTTGCTTTTCGGTAATAGGCGGCTAGATCGCGCAGCCTCTTGGCCCTTGCTAACCCTACTTGTGCTGCATCTTCGCCGGGAGCTAACCGGGCAAGCTTTGCGAACGCAGCTACAGCGGCGTCATAATCGCCCGTGGCCAGCGCTGCCAACCCTTGATCGTATAGCGCCCGCTGTTCTGCCTGGGTCCGGCGGCCGGTGAAGCCGGGTAACCATCCCATTTGCGCTGCTAACAGAAAGAGTAAAATGATTATAATTAGAGGGATGAGAAGCCAGGTGTAAGGAGGGAGGTGCCGTCGTTTTTGTTTCGCTGGCAGGGGGGCGACTTTCTCCTGAGCGATGGCATCGGCTAATCGTCCCGGTTCCACCGTTTCTAACTGGATGAACCAGCGCACCTCGTCCAGCAAAGCATCGACCCCGGCCCAGTTAGGATAGTTGGCTTTTAGCTCGCTGAAGGCAGCCAGCGCTAATCGCCAGTTCCGCTGCCGGTATGCTTGCATGCCGCGCTGATAGAGCAACTCAGCCGGGGAAGCGTCGGGAGTTAATAGAGAAGGCTGCGGCTCCGTTGCCACTTTATCCGTTTGAGCACCTTGGGCTGGGTGTTCGCTCATGAATTTACACAAGCTCCAATGCTTTTGGTACCTTACCGGTGAAATTTTCTTGCACACGGTGCAAGAAAATGGACCACAGATTGCACCGATCACACAGATAGAAGAAGGAAATTCAGTGCAATCTGTGCAGATCTATGATTGCCTTTTGGCTCTGGCTCGACCAGGTTAGGCAATGATCCGTTGCCAGATGCTACCCATCAAGTAATCTGCTGAATACTAATAAGAGAATCGTGCCTCCTCCGATTTTGGGCCTGGTAATGCAATCATCGCTCTGCTTGTCCGGAGGGCGCAATTGCTGGCACCGTTGGCTGAGAGGTTGTATGCGGTGTTAATATGGCCGTTTGCTCTTCCGCCCAAATGCCGGGAAAGTAAACGTGGTGATTAACCTGGTCGTCTTCCACTCGCACATTGTCCACCAGCGTCCAGGTATTATACAAATTATCCCAGCGATTCCAATTAGCCAGTTCAATCATTATCATCTGGCCGGCGTAAGGCTCCAAGTTGTAAGTAAAACGCTTCCACCCCAAATCGTGTTCGACGCCGTAATCCACCCCTGCTACGGGCGGATTATGGCCGCGATAGCCGTCTACTAATGGCATGGCTAACTCTTTCCCTGTCGGAGTCAATATGTGAACCTCAAAAGTATCCTGCCAGCGGTGATGGGAGTAAGCGTAACGCACATCCCAGGTGATCATATGATACCAGAGAGACAGGTAAGGGCTCTTCATTTGGTTTTGAGGAGGCACTTTGATCACCTGCCAGATTTTTGCCGCGCCGATAGGAACTTTGCCGGGATGTTCGTTGGTGCCGTATTCATCCGGATCGCCTAGATAAGCGACGAGGGAGTTCTCACCGAGATAAGAAAGCGCCGGGCGAACTGTGCGTTTTAAGCCATCTTCATTGCCGGACCAAAAGCGGAATGTGCCGGTTTCAAAGCCGCCGTCCACTACCAGTTGCAAGTTGGTATAGCCATCACCGTTGGGATCATCGCTAAACGGCTGGACATGACCAGATTTGTCGCGGCCCCGCACCCGGAAGAAATAGGTGTGCCCTAACTGACCGAAATAATCACCGCCCGTCTCAGTCGTGTTCATTTGCCAGATGAGCCAATTTCCGCTCCAGCCATCACGCGCTTGCACGTCGTACGAAGCTATACCGCTGCCTGGTAATGGGTCTACCCCTCCCCAGCTCACATGAAAAAGCACGTTATCGCCAAAAATTGGCCGGTACTCGGTCGTGTAGGCGGGCAAAGGGCGCAAAAAGGCAATCGGCGGGTAGGAGTCAATCTGTAGGTAAGTGGGCTCGTGTACCTGTTTGTTGCCGGCTATATCGGTAGCCCACACCTTTAAGTTGTGTTTGCCCTCTTCCCGCCAGATAAAATGTGTCTGCGTTAGGGGGGTGTTACCGTCAATTTGAACCCAGAGGGTGTCTACGCCGGAAACGGCATCGTCGGCGCTGATGTCTACAGTGATAGGGCCTGTGAACCAATTGTTCTCTCCTCGAGGGCCGGCCAGATTTACTCGGATTTGCGGGGGAGTGCCATCATGCCAGATTGCAGCGGGCAACCGCAAAGCTTGCTGGAAGCTAGCATTGCCGGCGTGGTCCTCCAGCCACAAATAGAGGTCGTATTTGCCTTGCAATGAAGTTGACAGCGTAACACGGCCATCCCCGGCAATAAAATTGCCGTCGCCCGGGGCGACGGGTGCCGCCCCGATTTTGTACCAGAGGCCCACCACGCCGCTATCATCCAGTGGCGATTGCCAGGTGATCGTATACTGGCCTTGTGTTGTCCATCCTTGCGGTGAGATTTGTGCTGCTGTTAGTAGCGGCGGTGTCGTGTCAATGCGTAAAGTGACATGGTTGGCAGATTCCACGTTGCCGGCCACGTCAACCGCCCGGTAGAATAGTACATGTTTGCCGTTGCCACGAACTATAGCTTGCGCACCTCGTTGCCAGGGGCCCGTGTCTACAGCGTACTCAATGTGGTCCAGGCCGGAAAGGGTGTCAGTAGCAGCGAAAGTGGCTGTTACTGGCGTTCGGTACCATTCTTTCTGTGCCTCTAAGGGCGGCGAGAGAGTAACGGTGGAATGTGGTTGCGTCTGGTCGAAATGGAGAATCTGCGCTGCTCGCAGGTAATTGCGGTAATCGGCATTCCCGGCGCCATCCTGCAGCCAGAGGTAAAGGTCATAAATGCCCTCCCCGGGCACCGAAATGCCTCCCGTGCGGTGTCCGCCCGCATAGTAAATACCGTCCCCGTTGGCAGTAGGGGCTTCTCCTACTTTGTAGTAGGCACCCACCACCGAAGAGAGATCAGCCGGCGTACCCCATGTAACAGTGAAAACATTATTATTGGTCCAACCGGAGGGTGTCACAAATAGCACCGTTGGAGCTGGTGGTGCCGTGTTATCAATCCAGATAGGGGTGGGATAACTGGATTCGCGGCGCCCGGCGTTATCAACTGAGTAAAACCACACTGTATGCAAGCCATCGCTCGTCAAGGTAAAGGTCACGCCGTGCTGCCAGGGGTGGTTGTCGATTTTATACAATGTGTCTTGGACACCAGAACCGGCATCTTCCGCCACTAACGTTACTGTGACATTGCTGCGATACCAGGGATCATTGCCCGGCACACCGTCCACTAAATAGGTGGTCACCGGTGGCTGCAAATCCACATTAATTGCCAGAGGGCCAACCTCCCGGCGATTGCCAGCTCGGTCTACGGACCGGAAGCGCAGACTATGCTGCCCTTCTTGGGAAAAAGTGACAGCATCACCACACTGCCAGGAGCCATTGTCTACGGAATAGAGCAAATCGCCGGCACCAGAGGTGGCGTCGGTGGCAGTTGCTGTCACCGTTACCGGCTCGTAGAACCAGTCATTGCTGTGAGGGGCGATGGAGTAGTGCAACTGCAGCGTCGGCGGGGTGGAGTCCACGTTGACCGTCCCTGTTACCACCGCGGAGGTGTTGCCGGCTACGTCTTTTGCCTTCCCAGCTAAGGTATAGGTACCATCGTGGCTGCAGGAGAGCTGATCTGTCTGTTGCCAGGCGCCATTGTTCAAACGAATGAAACGTTGCCCCACGCCGGAGGCTGCATCTTCGGCTGACAAGGTTGCCTGTACAGCATCGGTATACCAGCCATTGTTGCCCAAAGTCCCCGTGAATGCCCAGTGCACTTGCGGCGCCGTGCTGTCAAAAGAGAAAGCTGCCTGCTTGACGTTGCGGGTCTGCGGGTCGCTATTGCCGGCGCCGTCTACTAACCAGAGGTACACGTCGAAAACGCCATCGCCTGGCATTTGCAAGTCGCTAATTTGCTGCAATCCAGCGCCGGAAACGAAGGTGCCATCGTTTGCAGAGGTTGGCTCGCCGTTGAGCTTATACCAGGCGCCGCCAATACCGCTAAGGTCAATGGGGTTTTGCCAGCGCAGAGAGAAATGATTCACATTTTGCCAGCCGGCCGGGGATGCGTGCAAGGCCACAGGAGCGCCGGGTGGCGTGTTGTCGTAGCGCACATGCACCAGCGCCCAGTTTCGCCACCCGATCTGCCCAACACCATCCTGCAACCAGACATAGAGGGGAATGTCGCCCTCGCCCGGTGCAGCCAGTGAGATGGATGAGATGTTCTCTCCAGTGGCATAAATGCCATCGTCAGGGGCGGTAGGCGGCGTTTGCCACCGATACCATGCCCCGGCAATGCCACTAACGTCTACTGGATTTTGCCAGGTCACGGTAAAGATATTCTGGCGACTCCAATCGACCGGTGAGACGGCGAGTTCTACCGGTGCGGTCGGTGGCACCTGATCTACGGTGAAAGTAACTGGCTCGCTGTTTTCCTGCCAGCCGGCAACGTCGCAAGCCTTCGCCGTGGCTGTGTAAATCTTTTCGCCTTGCCAGGAGGGCAAATTTGCCACCTGCCAATTACTCAATCCATTAGCCGCCCACCAGGCCGGCGCATTTTGCCAGCCGTGACCGTTCCAAAAGCGGCTTTGGTCATTTTGCAGCTCTATCTGGACGCAATTCACCCCTGAAGTTGCATCTCCGGCTTGCCCTTGAACGGCGACAACATTGGTGTAAATGCCGCCTGCCTGTGGCCAGGTGATCGCTACTTGCGGCGCTTGCGTGTCTAAAAAGCGGTGATAAGGCGGGCTCACCGCATTTCCGCCGCTACTATCCTGCACTCGAAACCGGATCCAGTTGCCAGTTCCGTCTGGCAGCGCCAGGTCGGTCACAGTCAACAACGCTGTCGTGGTTAACGGAGATGCCACCTGCAAGCTGGCCGTCAGCCAGTTGCTCCAGGTGAGCTGGTTGTCAGTGGAAAAAGCGTAGCTGCTGCCGGCAGGATTTAGACCGGTAGGAATGGTTACTTGCACATGTATGCTGATGGGCGTTGTTGTCAGCCAGCCGCCTGGGTCCAGGTCCTGCCAGGTTATGGCAGCATGTTGCCCAGGCATAGCTCGCGCCCAAGTCCAACCGTAAATGAGCAGAATTGATATCGCTAACAAAAAAGCGGCAAAAAAATGTGCGGTCGGTAGATGCCGCTTCGATGAATTTCTGGTTCGGTTCAACTTTATGCCTCTATCACGTTGATGGTTTGTCGTATAGTAACAATATTTAAGCTTCCGGGTGACAACTCAGGCTGGTGACGGTCAGCGATTGAAAACTGCACCTACATTTGCCAAGCGGTCTTCCTGTGGCGCCAAACAGTCCGCATTAGAAGTTCAACTTCTCGCAGAAGTTGGACTTCTAAACAGAGAAGTAATTTTTAGATGGCCACTAAGCGCGAAACCCTATGCAGTTAAGCCCCTAGAAGCGAAAATTCCGGGGAACACTGAAAGAGCGCCTCAGCGGCCGAAAACTAACTTCCGACGGTTCTATTCGCTTTCAGGCAGGTCTACTGGTCAACGAATTTATAACCTACGCCCCGAGCTGTCAATAAATACCGCGGTTCTTCTGGATTCTCCTCAATTTTGCGCCGCAGCCGGCGGATATAGACTGCCACTTGATTGGAATAGCCGCCGTAATCATAACCCCAAACACCATTCAAAAGCTGATTGTGGCTCATGACCCGGCCAGCGTTGCGCATGAGCGTGTAAAGAAGCCGGAACTCAATGGGCGTGAGGTAGACTTCACGGCCACCCGGCAACGTGATTGTGTTATCTATCGGCTCTAAGCGCAAACCTGCTACCACCAGACGGCCGGCTTTGTTAGGGTCGCTGAATGCCTCGGCCCGGCGCAGAAGCGCTTTCACTCGGGCCAGGAGCTCTGTCGGCTCAAAAGGCTTGGGCAGGTAGTCGTCACCGCCTGCCTCCAGGCCACTGACCCGGTCGCCGGTTTCGCCCTTGGCAGAGAGGAAGATGATGGGCACATTGCTGGACTCCCGAATTTTTTGGCACACCTCCAAGCCATCAATGTGCGGCATCATCACGTCCAGAATTACCAAATCTAACGCTTCTTCCTCTGCCAAGCGCAAAGCGTCGAAGCCATTGGAAACAGTTAGCACTTCGTATCCCTCTTCCCGTAAGAGGAAAGCAATCATTTTCACGCTGGGAGGATCATCATCAACAACCAGGATGCGCGCTGGCATGTTTCCCTCGTTTTCTTTGTTTGCTTTTGTCCGCGTTTGGACAGATGGCTTCTTGACCAGCGCATTATACCATGGCTGTAACATGATGCAAAGAACCTCCTTTTTGCGGTTTCGAGGCAAATCCAGGGGGCTGCCAATGGATAGCTGAAGGCACTGCTTTCGGCTACCCTTAGAATACCCTTTTTGCGGCTCATAGGCAGGGAGCTGAGACTGGTCAGGCTCCAGGGAACATGTTATGCGGCCGCAAACATTAGTATAGGCAGAAATGGTGAATAACAGATGAAAAAGAGAAGTACACGGCGTGACAAAACGGTCAAGAAGGTAATAAAAGAGGCTACCTGTGGCCGGGGAGATGCGTCAAAGATGTCATCCTGCCTGGTGCCGGCATTAGCATGGCGGAGCAGAGACGGGATGTTGTCCCATCTTATGTCATTCTGGAAAGGCATTGGAGCCCAGAGGACAATGTTTGACAGAGTGCACATCTTTTATTATGCTTGAATCAGCATGGCAACAAGATTAGGCTACCTGGTAAGGCGAAGCTAAACAAGCTTCCGGCGTGCTCGCCTTGAGGCAAGGAGCCAACCTGTTCTTAAGAGCTGTGGTGGAAAGGATAGAAAGATGTTGCATAAACGCTGGAATATGTCGTATATTTTCTTACTCTTGGTGCTGTTCATGTTCTTGCCGGCGCTGCTGGCCGGCTGCGGCAGAAACAAATTGCCGGCGGACGCATTGAACTATAGCGGGCCGGTAGAGCTGCACGTTAAAGCCGGTGAGTCCTTGCCTGGAACCAATGTCAAATACATTGGCATCAATGGTGACAAGGCTCACTTTCAAATCGGCGAATTTTCAGCCGAGAAGCTCAAGGGAGATTCCCTTACCTGGCATGGTAAGTTTAACAGTAATCTGGAGGGCGATTTATCCCTGCGCCTCATCTGGTTTGATGAAAGCGTGGCCTATTTAGGGGGCACTGTCAATATGATGGTGCGTGGGGTACACCCGGAACCGGCTGCACTGCCGGGGAAATGGCCACTCGCCTACAGCGTGCCGGTACACTATACCGTCAAGTCGGGGAAAACCATCCCCGGCACGACCATCGGCTATGTAGGAAAAGAGGAAAATGGCGCCAAGCTGAGCGGTGTTAGCGATTATCCTTACCGAAACATTGCCGACTCCATCACTTGGAGTGGACATTTGGCTCCCAATGTCAACTTGAATATCACGCTGCGGGTCATTTACTTTACCCCGAATAGCTTGCAACTGGCCGGGATCGCTGCTGTAGGAACGCCGTAACACCACTGGCAGGAGGATAATGGTTGCCGGACTATCAAAATACACATTGGTTGGAACAAAAAATGAGCCGTAGGATTTTCATGGCAAAAGGATTACGCTATCTGGTAGCACTCTTTTTAGCCAGCAGTGGTGGCGCTTCTTATGCCCGTTACCTGGAGCCACAGTGGGTAGAAACGGTGCGGCTGGTATTGCCTTTGCCTCGGCTGCCAGATCCATTCGTCGGCATAATGGTGGCGCACATCAGCGACCTGCATGTAGGCCCCCTGGTAAGTAGCGACTACATCTACCGTACATTACGCTGGGTTATGCAAAATAAACCGGACGTGATCTTCATCACCGGCGATTTCATTTCCCGGGATAGTCAGTTGACTAGCGAAGTGGAGGCAGTGCTGTCAGCGTTAAGCGCTCCATTGGGCGTTTACAGCGTTTTAGGCAACCATGATCACTGGAATCATCCCCAACGAGTGCAAACCATGGTCACCGCTGCGGGGATCAGCGTGTTGCGCAACGAGCACACTTTCATCGAGAAAGATGGCAAGCGCTTGTGGTTATTGGGCGTTGACGATGCTTACGTCGGCGCCGATGATTTAGGGCGAACATTGCGTGGCGTACCTGAAGATGCCGTGAAAATCTTGCTGGTGCATGAGCCGGACTTCGCCGATATCGCGTTGGAACAAGACATTGCTTTGCAGCTCTCCGGCCACAGCCACGGCGGGCAGGTGCGCTTGCCTTTGATTGGGCCGCCGCTCCTGCCTTACCTGGGGCGGAAATACCCTGCTGGCCTTTATCAGGTCGGCAAAGGTTATCTGTATACCAATCGCGGTTTGGGGATGATCGCCCCGGCAGTGCGGATCAACTGCCGGCCGGAAGTCACTTTTATCACCTTGACGCGTACAAGTGCGGAGACTGCGGCTTGAGCCAACGAGAACGCTTCCTTGGCCATCGTTTCTACCGAGCACTCTGGCAACTATACACCCGCCCGCAACCGCCAGAGCCATGGGTCGACGGAGGCAATTTCCCCTGGCAAGAACCGGATTTTAGCCGTCGGATGTTAGCGGAACATTTGGAACAGGGGCACGGTGCCGCCAGTCGTAACAAAGAGGAAATTGCCTGGCAGATTCCCCGCATCTGGCAATGGTTGGCATTAGCTCCCGGCCAACATCTTCTGGACCTGACCTGTGGGCCGGGGCTGTATGTCGTGCCGTTAGCCCAACGGGGGCTGAATGTGGTTGGCGTGGACATCAGCCCGGCCAATGTCGCTTATGCCCACCGCATAGCAGCCGCTGCTCACGTTCCTATCCGTTTCATTCAGGCTGACGCGCGTCATTTATGCTTGGCGATGGGTTTCGATGCCGCTATGATCCTTTATGGGCAATTTGCCGTGCTGCCTTTGGTAGAAGCGGGCGCGCTGTTGCGTCGCTTGGCGGCGTTGGTGCGGCCCAGCGGCCTCCTTTTGCTGGAATTGCTGAGCCCCGACCATATCGACCGCACGCCCCACAGCAGTTGGTGGTATAGCGACGAAGGCGGCCTCTGGGGTGAGTTTCCTTTTCTCCACTTTGGAGAGCGCTCCTGGGATGCCGAAATGGAAATTGCCGCCGAACGATTTTTCGTTATCAACTTGGAAACGGGCTCTATGCGGGAATACCGGCTGAGCGACCAGATGTACACGCCGGAGCGGTTGGGATCACTGGCGGAAAAGAACGGCTGGCAGGTCATTTCTTGCTATCCTGCCTGGAATGGCCTGGAACTCTACGACGCCGATGAGTGGACTGTTTACCTCTTGAAAAGAGAAGATGATGGAATGTGAGGCAAATTTAGTTTTGACCGGCTTCATGGGCACCGGCAAGAGTTCTTTCGGTCGCTTTGTGGCTGTGGCAATGGGCCGTCCTTTTGTGGACACGGACTATCTCATTGAGGAACGAGAAGGGCGCACTATCCCGGAGATTTTTGCCGAATCCGGCGAAGTATACTTCCGTCAGATGGAGCGCCAGCTCTGCCGGGAATTTACCCGTCCGGCAGGGTTGGTCATTGCCACTGGAGGTGGCATGCTGTTGCCAGAAGAGAATCAAACGCTGATGGCCCAGGGAGGTGTTATCATCTGTCTTTGGACGGAGAGGGAACAACTACTGGCCTTGTTAGCCGAGGATGAGAGCCGGCCATTGTTAGCCCGGCCCGATTGGCGGCAAGAAGTGACCAGGCTATTGGAACAACGACGTGTAGCTTACCAGGGATTTCCTTATCATGTGGACACGACAATTGGTCAGATCGACATTGTGGTGCAGCGTATTTTAGATATTTGGAAAACAGCTCTACCGGCCTGGCAACGAGAACACTGCTTGGAGGAACATCTATTGTGAACGATATCTTTGTCCCCACCCCCCAAGGCGGTTACAGAATCCTCATTGGCGCCGGCCTATTGCAAGAGACTGGAAAGCTCATCTCACCCTATGTGCCTTCCGGTCAGGTGGTTGTCATTAGCAACGAGACAGTAGCGCCACTATATGCCGACTGCGTGTTACAAAGCTTAAGCGCTGCTAATTTGACGGCCAACTTGCTACAAGTAGCGGACGGTGAAGAGTACAAGCGTCTGAATACAGTGCGCGCTCTTTACGACGGCTTCCTGCAAGCCGGTTTAGATCGCAAAGGAGGTGTAGTAGCTTTGGGCGGCGGTGTGGTAGGTGATATAGCCGGCTTCGTCGCGGCCACTTTTCTGCGTGGTATTGCCTTTTTGCCCCTGCCCACCACCTTGCTGGCTATGGTGGATGCCAGCGTTGGTGGGAAGACAGGTGTAGATTTGCCCCAGGGGAAGAACTTGGTTGGTGCTTTCAAGTTCCCTGAAATTGTCATCATGGACCCAGACCTGTTGCAAACGCTGCCGGACGTGGAATTCCGTTCTGGCATGGCTGAAGTGATCAAGCATGCTTTGTTAGTGGGGCGAGATTTGCTAACTCTGTTGCGGGCGACCAGCCCTTTGGATTTGGCAACACTCATCGCCTGTGCAGTGCAGGTAAAAGTGGACATCGTGGCTGAAGACCCTTTTGAGCAGGGAAAGCGATCGTGGTTGAACTTGGGGCACACTTTTGGTCATGCTTTGGAACAGGTTAGCGGCTACCGGCTGCGCCATGGCTTAGGTGTTGGCCTGGGGCTTCTATCCATGGCCCATCTTTCCGTTCGCCTTGGGCTGGCCGATCTGTCGCTGGTCAAGCTGGTGGATGCCCTTTTAGGGCAATATCGCTTGCCCCGGCGCTGGAAAGACGAGCTGCCGTCGTTGGCTATTCCCTCCGCCGAGGCGGTTTACGCGGCCATGGCGCATGACAAGAAACGACATGGTAGCCACTGGCGCTTCGTGTTGCTTCGTCGGCCAGGAGAACCGCTTATCGTCACTGATCCGCCGGCCGGGGATGTCGTAGCTGCAATAGCAGCAGTGCTATAGTGCTTTAGCAGAATGGCGCAGTTTGCCGGCCCAGCACAAGTTGGCAGCCGGTTGAGGAATATTGGCAGACCAGGTATTGTCCCCGAGACTCGGTTTAGCTCCTGGCCGTCCGTTCAAGCCGGGACAGCGTAGTAAAAGCGAAAGTGACAACAATACAACAATGGAGCGAGCAAAAGCGATGACAGACACCCTAAAAGTCGGAAAGTCGATACTTGAGCAGCAGCCTTTCAGTATGTATCTCGGAACAGAGCTCGTATCTTTTGAGCCGGGGCGCGCAGTTCTGGCGCTTGCAGTGCGTCCGGAGTTTCTCCAACAACACGGATTCGTACACGGCGGTGTGATCAGCTACCTCATCGACAATGCTATCACGTTTGCCGGCGGATCTGTATTAGGCGAGAACGTCGTCACTGTAGAGTTCAAGGTGAACTACATTCGCCCTGCGCGCGGCGAGAGGCTAATGGCAATTGCGACGGTGGAAGGTTCAGGGGAACGGATAGCAGTCTGCCGATGCGAAGTATTTTCAGTCAAAGGGGCAAAAGAACGTCGGTGCGCAGTAGGCCAAGGAACGATTACAGCACTTAGCTGAAGGATCTGATTGCCGCACAGGTAGCCACTTAACCTCATGTGTAGCCGATTAGAACTGGGGCTGTAGGCCTGTGGCCGATCGGTCGCCGGTCCCACCCAAATTGTCATTTCACCCCAGAGGACATTTGCGTCCGGCACCTACGTTTTCTGCCTCTTAACAAAAGAGGAGAGCCCAAGCGCTGCAAGGGACGGGGAAGAGATCCAAAACCGCGGAATTTGTCGTGATCTGCGTGCCATTTTCTGCTCTTGTTGGCCACGGCATTTTTGGAATCGGTTTCTGTTGCCTGTTCTATCGCTCTGTAGAATTGAACTTCCTTCGCCAACCTGTGGTAAAATAAAGGTGCTTAGTTATTACGAGAGCCGATAGTAAAGTGTTATCTTCATCGTCGGGGATGGGCGAGTCTGGCACCGGATCTTTGCGTTTGGCTCTTTGGTTCTGGCTTGGCCAGGTTAGGAGATGTTGCTTGCATTTGCATGTGATGGGCAAACAGCCCAATTCGAAAATGTGTTTTGTCTGCGGTCTAAAGAACGTTGCCGGGTTGCGAGCTTATTTTTATGAGTTGGACAACGGCGAGTTGGTAGGGCAATTCCGTCCTGGCGAAGTACATCAAGGTTATCCCGGCCGGCTGCACGGCGGCGTTGCCACTGCCATTTTAGATGAGACCATCGGCAGGGCAATCATGGTTAAATATGGCGAGGAAGTATGGGGCGTCACGACCTCCTTCAACATTCGCTACCGCAAGCCGATTCCTCTCAATGCCACATTGTGGGTCACCGGGCGCATTACCCGGGACAGTAAGCTCTTTTTTGAAGGAACTGGTGAAATTGTTCTCCCCGATGGCAGCGTAGCCGCGGAAGGTCATGGAAAGTACGTTAAGCTGCCTTTAGAGAAGATATCTGATTTTGATGTCGAGGAGCAGGAATGGCGGGTTGTGCCGGCCCCAAACGATCCAAAAGAGATTGACCTGTGAAACGCATTGACCATGTGGCCGTGGTGGTGTCCGACTTAGAGGCGGCGCTGGCCTTTTACCGCGATGCGTTGCACTTGGAGGTGATGTCTATTCAGCGGCTGCCGGAACAAGGTGTACGAGCAGCCTTTCTTTCGGCGGGGGAAAGCACCATAGAGCTATTAGAGCCGGTAGATCCGGAAACAGGTGTGGCGCGCTTCCTGGAGAAGCACGGGGAAGGTGTGCATCATATCTGTTTTGAAGTAGAGAACATCGCCGCTGCTATCCGACAATTGCAGGCCGGAGGGGCAGAGATTACCGGCGAAATCGGCGAGGGTGCCCATGGCAAAGTTGCTTTTGTGCATCCCCGCTCCGCCCATGGCGTGCTCATTGAACTACAGCAGGAGACGCCCGGGCCGGGGAAAGAAAAAACAAAGGAGAATGTGGATGATTAAATTCGGCACCGATGGTTGGCGGGCCGTTATCAGCGATGAATTCACCTTCGCCAACGTGCGTTTGGTCGCTCAGGCCATTGCCCGCTGGGTCCAGGAGGAGGCAGGCGCAGAACAACAGCCAACGATGGTAGTGGGTTTCGATACCCGTTTTCTCTCGGATCGTTATGCTGGGGAAGTGGCGCGAGTGCTGGCAGCCAATGGCATCAAGACCTACTTGGCCAAAAGCGATGCGCCAACACCGGTGGTTTCCTTCGCTGTGGTGGAAAAGCAAGCTACCGGCGGCGTGATGATTACGGCCAGCCATAATCCGCCCCGCTACAATGGCATTAAGCTCAAAGCTGCTTACGGCGGTTCAGCTAGCCCGGCCCAGCATAAACGGGTAGAATTCTATTTGGCGGCAGCGCTGCGGAACAGAGAAAAACCAGCTGCCATGGATTATTGGCAAGCGTTGGAATCTGGCATTATCGAGCGCTTCGACCCGTTCCCCGCCTACCAGCAACATCTGCGCACTCTGGTTGACTTTGACGCCATTGGCCATGGCGGGCTGCGGGTTGTTTGCGACGCCATGTACGGCGCCGGGCGCTTTTACCTCCCTAACCTGTTACGTACCAGCGGCTGCGACGTAGTGGGCATTCGCCAGGAAATGAACCCCGGCTTTAACGGCGTGCACCCGGAGCCTATCGAACGTTATCTGGCACCGTTGCAGGAGAAATTACAATTAGGCGGGTGGGACTTGGGCCTGGCGACCGACGGAGATGCTGACCGTATCGGTGCCATGACCGCCGACGGCGTTTTTGTCACTCCGCATCTCATTATGGCTTTGCTGCTACGCTATCTGGTGGAACAACGGCGCAAACACGGGGATGTGGTCAAGACGATTTCCACTACTATGATGCTTAACCGGCTGGCTGATCGTTATGGCATCGCTTGTTACGAAACGCCGGTGGGCTTCAATCACATTGCCGACCTGATGTTGAGCAATGACATCTTGATCGGCGGCGAAGAATCGGGTGGCATCAGCATCAAAGGACACATTCCTGAGGGTGATGGCATTTTGATGGGGTTATTGCTGGCGGAAATTGTCGCCGTTAACGGCAAGCCGCTGGCAGAGCTGGTGGACGACATGCAAGCGGATGTGGGGCCTTTCTTCTATAGCCGCCATGATTACAAGACTGACGGCTTTTCCAAGGCGGAGTTAGTGTCGGCGCTGGCAGCGGAGCCACCGCAAACTTTGGCGCAACAGCCGGTAGTGCAGGTGAAAACGACCGACGGTGTCAAGTATATCCTGGCTGATGACAGTTGGCTGCTGATCCGCCCATCCGGCACTGAGCCGATATTGCGCGTCTATGCCGAGGCCCACGACGGAGCCACGGTGCATAGGCTTCTACAGGCAGGCAAACGGATCGCCGCACCGCACTTGAACGGAAGTTGACGTCCTCAACGTGATAGTTTCATTAACAAGCTGGACAATGGCATTTTGGGTTTTAGCCACAGATTTTCACGGAATTATAGGGAAAATCAGACCAAAAATCTGTGTAATCTGTGTAATCTGTGGTTAGAATTGCCTTGTTAAACCCAAAAATGGATTTTCGCCAGGCTCCAGTAACAAAAAAGGAGGGCAACGTGGCTAAGAGAAAACGACAGCGGAAGTTAGTGAAGGCAGCATTACCGAAGGAGCCAAGCGTCTCGCTGTTACGGCGCCATTGCAGCGGCAAAGGCGTCCAATTCGCCTCTACGGCGGAACTGCCAGAATTGGATGTCATCATCGGCCAGGAACGAGCCACCCAGGCCATTGAGTTTGGCCTGAATATCGAGTCTTTCGGCTATAACATTTACGCCATGGGACCGGCCGGCGCAGGAAAAACCACTACTATCATGCGCTATTTGCAGCATAAGGCGAAAGAGCGCCCTGTGCCGGACGATTGGGCTTATGTTTACAATTTCCAGGACCCGGACAGTCCTCACGCATTGCGTATCCCTTCCGGCCGGGGCGGGGAAGTCAAAGAGGATGTTCGCAAACTGCTACAATCTGTCTCCGAAGAACTTCCCCAAGCGTATGAAGGGGACAAGTACAATGAAACGCGCAACAAGATCGTCCACGATCTGGAGGGAGAGCGCAAGCAACTGGTGGCAGAAATGGAGGGTTACGCTAAAGAACGGAATTTTGCCTTGGCCAGTACGCCCATGGGGATCGTCTTAGCCCCGCTAAAAGATGGCCGGCCTCTCAAAGCTGAAGAGTACAATACCCTGCCCGATGAGGAGAAGAAGCGTTACGAAGCACAACAAGGGGAGGTGCAAGAGCGACTAGATCAGATCATGCGCAAAATAGGTGAGTTAGGCCAGATTGCCAGAGACCGGTTACAAGAGCTGGACCAGCAAATTGCCGATCGCATGGTTCATCACCTTTTCCAGGCTTTGATGGAGAAATACGAAGATTACCCGTCCATCACCGATTGGTTGGATGAGGTGCGCCAGGACATGGTGAAAAACATCGCTTTGCTGCGCAAAGTCTTGGCCGGGGAGGAGAAAAAAGATGAGAGTGGCCCTGCGCCTACCATCATGCCCCTGCGCGGTGCGGCAATTTCTCCTTTGCAACGTTATTCGGTAAACGTCATTGTCTCCCACGAGGGAGAAGAAGGGGCACCGGTTATCCTGGAACCAAATCCCACTTACCAGAATATCATGGGGCGCCAGGAGCACAAAGCGCAAATGGGCATGCTGGTCACCGATTTTACACTGATCCGAAGCGGGGCGTTGCACCGGGCTAACGGCGGCTATTTAGTCTTGGATGTACAGACAGTGCTACGGCAGCCATTCTCGTGGGACGCACTGAAACGGGCCTTGCGCATGCAGGAAATTCGCCCGGAAGCCCCGGAGCAGATGTTAGGCATCCTTTCTATTTCCGGCTTGACGCCAGAGCCAATTCCATTGGATGTCAAAGTGGTACTCATCGGCAACCCGCTCATTTACTACCTGCTTTATGCTTATGACGAGGAGTTCCAAAAACTCTTCAAGGTGAGAGCTGACTTCGTGCCGGAGATGGAGTGGAACGACGAGAACGTCAAGCAGATTGCCAGCTACATCCGCATGCGCTGCGACGAGGAGAAACTACCCCATTTCTCCCTGGAAGCAGTTGCTGCCATCATTGAATACAGCAGCCGCCAAGTGGGAGATCAACGTAAGTTGACTACCCGTTTCGCCCATGTCTTAGACATGGTGCGAGAAGCAGCATTCTGGGCCCAGAAATCCGGGCACGATCTTGTCTTGGCGGGCGACGTACAAAAAGCCATTGATGAGCGGATCCACCGCGCCAATTATATCGAAGAACGGTTGCGGGAGATGACGATTAGGGACATTATCAAGCTGGATGTTAGCGGCGAGAAAGTTGGCCAGGTGAATGGTTTAGCGGTTCTCGAGCTGGGCGATTATATGTTCGGCCGGCCTAGCCGCATCACCGCCCGCACCTATCTTGGTCAGGCCGGGGTGATCAACATCGAACGGGAGGCACATCTGAGTGGCAGCGTTCATGACAAAGGGGTGTTGATTTTAGGCGGATACTTAGGAGGCAAGTACGCCCAAAACCAGCCGCTGTCTCTTTCAGCTACGATCACTTTCGAGCAAAGTTACGAGGGGGTAGAGGGAGACAGCGCTAGCTCCAGCGAGTTATATGCTATTCTTTCCAGCTTGAGCAACTTGCCCATTAAGCAGAATATTGCGGTCACTGGTTCCATCAACCAGCCTGGCGAAATTCAAGCTATTGGTGGCGTGACAGCTAAAGTCGAGGGTTTTTTCGATCTGTGCCAGGAAAAAGGGCTGACCGGCGACCAGGGTGTGATCATCCCGGAAAGCAATGTGGAGCACTTGATGTTGCGAAAGGATGTCGTTGACGCCGTGGAAAAAGGGGAGTTCCACATTTATCCTGTGCGCACAGTGGATGAAGGCATTAGCATTTTGACCGGCGTAGCTGCCGGCGAACGCGGCGCCAACGGGAAATATCCCGCCGGGACCGTGAATGCCTTGGTGGAAGCAAGGTTGCGCCAGATGGCATTGCAACTGCGTTCTTTTGGCCGCCCTGTTAAGGAAACGAAGGAAAAAGAAGTGTCGGCGAGGGGCGGAGAGCCAGAGAAGCGCCCGCCAGCACCGCCTAAAACGCCACCTGACGAAACAGAATCGTGAATTTGTAAGAGGGTAAGCCACGGCATTGCCATGGCTTACCACTCACCGTATTATTTACATTTCTCGAAAGGAGAAGCATCATTCTTAATGAGTGAAGCTAACGAACATGACCAAGATTTAGCCTTAGCCCACCGCATTGTGGACTTGTTGGAGGAAAAACAGGCCGAGGATATTCTCTTACTCAACGTGGAAGCGTTGACCACTTTAGCTCGTTATTTTCTTATTTGCACCTCAGAATCGGATCGCCAGACCAAAGCGCTTCGTGACAATCTATCCGAGACCTTAAAGGAGGAAGGAATCACGCCTTACCAGCGGGAAGGCCAGCCTGGCGATGGCTGGATGATTCTCGATTACAGTAGTGTCATCGTGCACATTTTCAGCCCTTTACAACGAGAGTATTATCGTTTGGAGGATTTCTGGAACAAGGGGCAGGTAGTTCTGCGCATCCAGTAGAGGAAGTAGCTTTGCTGCTGAGGTAGTTGCCGGCGCTGGTGGAAAATATGCCGGATGATGTGGCGTGGTTCGTTTCGCTCTGTTACTATCTTTACAAATGTGAATAAGAAAGAAACCACAGATTTGCACAGATTGCACTGATTTTCAACGTTTTCTATCTATCTGGACTCTGGCGTTTTTATGTGGTCATAGAAAAACGCAGAATTTCACAGGTTTAGGTCAAAAAGCAAAGGAAAATCTGTGTTAATCCGTGCAATAAGCAGAGCTCCAATGATTACTACCAGACCTTCCAGGTCTTCAAGACCTGGAAGGTCTGGCATGGCAGTGATTTGACAAAACATCCATCCTCTGTTATCCTTATTTTGACAATTACATAAACAGCCATGGGCGCAAGGTAGCTATAATGCCATCTCGCTTGAACGGGGAAGCCGGTGCGAATCCGGCGCTGACCCGCAACTGTGAACCGCTACGGCGGTGAGCCAGACACCCGGCCTTTGGTGATGTGGTCCCACGAACCTTCGTGGATTGAGGAAGGGGACGAACTGTATTTTACTTCGTCATCCCTGAGCTTAGTGCTCAGGTTTTTTGTTGCCTCTCTTCGGCGCGGAACCACGTGCAATTGCTTTCATTGTCCGTTAGCCCCCGGAATCAATATCAGCGGGAACATTGTCTATTCCGGAGATAAAAATGTCGCGCATTATTCTAAGCGCTTTGAGCGCCCTGCTGTCCTTTTTGCTTGCCATAGCCCCGGCGCCTGGCGACGAGGTTCGCACCCCCGACTTGCTGCTACAACGTTCTTGGGGACGGGCAGCGGCCTGGCTGCACACCCAGCAACGCCCGGACGGCAGCATGGGCGACGCGGGGTCAACTGCGCTTGTGGCTTATGACCTGGCCTTAGGTGGAGAGGACCCAACCGGGCTGGCCTGGACCGTCAACGGGCATTCGTTGCTGGATGGCCTGGCGGCAGAAACGCCAGCCTACGTGGGCAGCGGCGATGCCGGGCGCATTGGCCGTGTGCTATTAGCGGTTATACAGGCAGGGGCAGATCCTCGACACTTCGCCGGGGAAGATCTGGTCTCCCGGTTAGAGGCTGCCTATAACCCGGCCACCGGCCTTTATCACCGCTACAACAACTTTGGCAATGCCATTGCCATTGAAGCGCTGGTGGCAGCGGGAAGACCTGTACCTCGGCGGGCGATCGAAGCGCTGATCGACCAACAACGGGCTAACGGCGGTTGGGGGTGGCCGGTGGATGGCACGGCGGTGGATACGGATACTACCGGGCTGGTTATGGAAGCACTGGCACAGGCCGGGGTGTCAGCCGACCTCCCGGCTATTAAAAGTGCCGTGACCTTTTTGCGCCAATGCCAGAAGGCGGATGGTGGCTGGGGCACATTTTATGTCGATTGGAGCAACTGTAACTCTACGGCGCTGGCCATTAGGGGGTTAGTGGCTTTCCACATTGACCCGGAAGCCACTGTTTGGCAAAAGGAGATAGATTTGGGGCAAGCATTGACGCCGGTGCGGGTTTTGCTCCACTTCCAGGAAGGAAATGGGGCTTATCGTTACACTGATGTCTCCGCCGGAGCACGACTGTTGGCTACGGCAGACGCTTTGCCGGCTCTCAGTGCAGATTACCCGGAACCGTACCCTTTGCCCTGGAAGGCATATTTGCCGGTGGTGAAACGGTGAAGCGCAAGATTCCCAAAGTCTCAACGATGCCGCTGAAATCAGGCTTATGGGCATAAGACTTCGGAAATTTTCCTGCCTCACTTATTAGCTTCGGGATTTCTCCGGCCCATTGCCGGAATCCGATAAAACTACCGTTACAGGAGGTTCACATGAGAAAGTCTCGTCGTTGGATTCCATTATTACTCTTGTTGGTACTGTTGTTGCTAACGGCTACGGTTAGTTTCGCGAATGGCAACAAACAGGTAGGATTGGTGGTGAAGTTCCCAGATGGATCTGTGCAAAGCAAAATTGTCACCGCGCCGGTGAACGCTACTGCCGCCGATGTACTCAAAGCATCCACTTTTAAGACTGCTATTGCTGAAAGTAGCTTTGGGCCTGCTTTGTGTGGTATTGATGGTCAAGGGTGTAACGTCGATAATTGCTTCTGCGATCCGAGCCACTTTTGGGCGTATTATCACCTGGACGGCAAGGTTTGGAAAGCTGCTACAGTTGGCATTGGTGGTTACACGCCAGTCGACCGTTCGGTGGAAGGATTTGCCTGGAGTGGCTTTGACGCCAATTACGCGCCTACCGTTCAGCCGCCGGTGATGACTTTTGACGACATCAAGGCGGCTCAGCCAGTTCCGGTGCCTGAGCCGGCTACGTTACTTCTCTTGGGCAGCGGCTTAGCCGGTGCCGCCGCTTATATTCGCTACCGGCGCGCCGCTTGAGGGACCATGGCGTGGCGGTCACTTTTGAAGGTGACCGCCACCTGCGCTTATAATAGGCGCAGTAGCCGAATGCAGGGTTAGTGTTACTTCTCCCTGTACCTATTTTCCCGGCTGGTAAGAGGAGGAGACAAACATGTGGAAGGGTAGTAGAAAACAGAAATATCTCGGGTTGATTGTCCTCGTGGCGGCTCTATTCTTTTCGTTGGGGAAAGTCCAGGCCGCCAGCACAACTGTGCACCGGGCTGGACTTGTTATCCGCTTCAACGATGGCAGCGTGACTACTCGTTGTGTCCATTTCGACGAGCCGGAAATCAGTGGCGTTGAGTTGTTGGGTCGTTCTGGCCTCGACGTCATTGTGGACGCCAGCAGCATGGGAGCTGCGGTCTGCAAAATCGGCCCGGACGGTTGTGACTTTCCGGCCCAGCCCTGTTTCTGCCACTGCCAGGGTGGTGGGCAGTGCCTTTACTGGGCTTATTACCACCTGAAGAATGGCAACTGGATCTACTCGCAAGTTGGTGCTAGCAACTACGTTGTCCGCGATGGTGACGTGGAAGGGTGGGCCTGGGGTGCCGGCGAGCCTGGTCATGGTGCCGAGCCGCCGCTCATGGGCTTAGCCGACATTTGTCAAGACACTGCCACTGCCACTCCCACGGCAACAGCAACGCCCTTGCCCACCGCTACACCCACGGCTACGCCTACATTCGTGCCCACAGCGACGCCTACCCCCATGCCTACAGCCACAGCCACGGCAACCCCTACGACACAACCTGTGGCTACGCCCACCAATTTGCCTTCGCCAACCCCCCGGCCAACTAGCACACCGACGGCTACGGCTATTGCCACCATCACACCGACATCGACGCCCACAGCCACCCCTACGCCGACACCGACGTTAGTCGTGGAGTTCGGCGTGGTGCCGGAGACGGTCACTGTTGGTAGTTGTGCTATCTTGCATTGGGGCGTTGATGGCATTGATGCTGTTTACCTGAACGACGGCAAGCAGGAAATTGGCGTTATTGGTCACCAACAGATGCAAATCTGCCCTGTAGCAGCTATTACCTACACTTTGCGCGTGGTCTTCCACGGCCAGGATTACTTTTACCACGTCCATGTGGCTGTGCAAACACCAACGCCTACGCCGACGGCAACCGAGACACCGGCGGTTACGCCTTCCCCTACTCCGACGGTAACGGCGACGCCGACGGTAACACCCACAGCGATTGCTACCCGGGCTGCTACCCCTACAGCTACTGCCACCATCCCGGCGCGAGAAACATTGATACCAACAGTTCCCCCGGCAGCGCCGGCTACGGTGCATCCGGTGGCAACGCCGAACCCTGCCGGGCCATCTTTACATCACCTCCTGGCGTACCTGATATTTCTCGTGCTCCTGGCGGGCTTGTTGATAGCAGCAGCTGTTTTCATCTGGCAGAGGGAGTAACGGGTGGAAAGCTGGCATCCTTATAGTTGGTTGTTCTGGTTGCTGGCCGCAGCTTTGCCGGCCATGGTCACCCACAACCCACTTTACTTGACCCTACTGCTGTTAGCAGGGATAGTGACTTACTTGGCTCTGAGCCGGGCGGCTTTGATGCAGCCTTACGCTCATTCTCAAGCGACGGGGGGGCGGATATTCTTGCGCTTTGCGCTTTTGATCGGCGGCTTTACTATTCTTTTTAACGGCTTGACCGTTCATTACGGACGCCTTGTGCTGTTCCGTTTTCCCCCCTCCTGGCCGTTACTGGGGGGCATCATCACCGGGGAGGCATTACTTTACGGGTTGGCAAACGCGCTTTCTTTAGTTGCTTTGATATGGGCTTTTACCACCTTCAACTTAGCCATTGGCCGAGAGCAACTATTGCAATTAGTGCCTAATGCCCTTTTCTATGTTGGGCTAATCGTTTCCATTGGTGTTGCCTTGGTACCCGCCACCGTGCAAACGTGGCAGCAAATCCGCGAAGCACAACAGTTGCGCGGCTATCACTTTCGCCGCTGGAGCGATTATCTTCCTTTATTGGTGCCCCTCTTGGCCGGCAGCCTTGAAGGGGCTATTCACCTGGCTGAGTCTATGGAAGGTCGTGGCTTCGGTGGCCGGATCACGCCGCAGCCACCCCGGTCAGTCCGTAAGGCTCAGATTATCTTGCTTCTGGCGCTGTTCTTGCTCTTGAGCGGACTGCTGGCCCGGGGCTATTGGCCGCAGAAATCGGCGTATGGGCTGGCGCTTTTGTTTGGGGGTAGCTTCCTGCTTCTCTGGCTGTTGTATCGTCAGGGCAAGCAAGTGCACCGGAGTCGCTACCACCGCTGGCTTTGGCACCGAGCCGACCGGTTGATGATTGTCTTAGCCTTGTTGCAGTTAGTGGCCTTGATGGCTGTCTTGTGCAGCGAACGGATGGCGCTTATTTACTACCCTTATCCGCCTTATTCGCCCTGGCCGAACTTTCATCCACTCATCGGCCTCTTGATGATAGTGCCTGCTTGGCCGGGATTGCACATCCTGTTGCAACCGTCGGCTGGCGCCCAGGCCCTCGTCGCGGAGCAAAGCTAATGCAACTGATTGCCTTTTCCCAGTTCAGCTACCGTTATCCTGGCAACCGCTTGCCGGTGTTAAACCACCTCAGCGTTGAGATTGAGGAGGGCGAGTTTGTATTGGTTATGGGACCTTCCGGGGTCGGGAAATCAACTTTCTTGCGGGCATTGAACGGCTTGGTACCCCACTTTTACGGCGGTGAAATCTCCGGCCGGTTGCGGGTTGCCGGTCTAGATCCGGTGGTTGTTGGGCCTCGGGAGATGAGCGCTGTCGTCGGGTTTGTCCAGCAAGATCCAGAGGACAGCTTTGTGGTGGACCGGGTGGAGGCGGAACTCGTTTTCGCCATGGAGAATCAGGCTGTCTCCCCGCTAATTATGCGCAAGCGAGTGGAAGAGGTGCTGGATCAATTAAGCATTGCCGCTCTACGCCAACGCCCCATAGCGACTTTATCCGGCGGCGAGAAACAGCGAGTTGCCATTGCAGCAGCGCTCACTTTGCAGCCCCGGCTGTTAGTGTTAGACGAGCCTACTTCGCAGTTAGACCCGCAGTCGGCGGAGGATGTGCTTACCACATTACGGCGGCTTAACGAGGATTTGGGGTTAACCGTCATTGTTAGCGAGCACCGCTTGGAAAGGGTGCTGCCTTTCGCCGACCGGGTGATCGCTTTCACCGGCCCTGGTGAACCGCCACTTTCGGGACGGCCAGAGGAAGTCATCACTCAGGTGGATCTGGTGCCGCCGCTGGTTTCTCTGGGGAAAGCGCTCGGCTGGCAGCCGTTGCCGCTTACCGTGAAAAAAGCTCGTCGGTTCGCCCGTGAACTTTCACTGCCGGAACGGGCCCCGGCAGTGCCGACAGCGCCGGGGCCGCCGCTATTGCAAGTAAATGGCCTCTGGTTTCGGTACAACGGTAAAGATGTGCTCCGTGATACTTCATTGCAACTGCCGACGGGTGGTTTCCTGGCATTGATGGGGCGCAACGGTGCCGGCAAAACGACCTTGCTGAAGCAAATCGTTGGCTTGCTGCGACCTCAATCAGGTCAAGTGCGGCTCTTCCCCGGAACGGCGTCGGCGCTGGATGTCAAGGCGACGCCGTTACCGGAGATCATCCGCCATGTGGGCATGGTGCCGCAAAATCCGGGAGCGTTCCTTTTCCAGGAGCGCGTGCTGGATGAACTGGCCGTTACCCGGCGCAACCACAGCTTGCCGTCGGACGAAACGGCGGATATGGTTCTGTTAGACCGCCTGAGCATTGCCCATCTGGCGGCAAGACATCCTCGAGATCTGAGTAGCGGTGAGCAACAGAGGGTTGCCTTGGCATCCATCCTGGTGGTCAAACCGCAACTCCTTCTTTTAGACGAGCCGACCCGTGGCTTAGATTATCACCAGAAAGCAGCTCTGCTTTCCTTGTTGCGCTCCTTGCAAGCAGAAGGAATGAGCATAATCATGGCGACTCACGACGTGGAACTGGTGGCACAGGCCGCGGAGCAAGTTGCTCTAATGGCGGAAGGGGAAGTCATTCTGACCGGGCCGACCGACGAGGTGATGACCGAATCGCTGCTTTTTGCACCCCAAATCAACAAGTTGTTGCGTGTACCTGGCTATTTGACGGTGGAGGATGTCTTGGCGGCCTTACCGACACCGGTTGGGAAAGCTCTGTTGTGACACGTCAGACCGCCGCGGCTGGCGGCAGCCACCGGCAGCAAGTTATTCTCTGGTTTACCAGCTTCGTGGGAATGACAGCGTTCCTCTATCCATTTCTCTTTCCCCCCGCGGAGCAGGGAACGCTGGGGTCTGTTGCTCACGCCGCCGATGCGCCGATTGTGCTGGGAGTATTGCTGTTGCTCATGGTGGTTGCTCTCCTGGCCTATTTGAGCAGCGAAGCTATGAGCAGTAAAGATGTGGCTGTTTTGAGCGTTTTGGCTGCTGTTAGCGCTGTATTGCGGCTGGTCCCTGCTCCCGGTGGCGCGACGGCGGTCTTCTTCCTGCCAATTATAGCCGGGTATATTTTCGGCCCCTCTTTTGGCTTCCTCTGCGGGAGTAGTACGCTGTTAGTTTCGGCCCTCATCGGCGGTGGCATCGGTCCCTGGCTGCCTTACCAGATGTTCGCTACCGGTTGGGTGGGCGCTTCGCCAGGGTTGCTGCCTCGCCGGCCCCGACAACCTCGACTGGAGGTGGCGTTGCTGGCGGTAGTGGGATTCCTGTTGGGGTTGCTTTATGGAGCGTTGATGAATCTTTGGTTCTGGCCGTTTGTTTTCCAACCTCAATCTCCGGGGCAGTATTGGCAGCCGGGGATGGCATTGTTAGAGACGTTGAAACGTTATGCCTTGTTTTACTTGGCCACATCGTTTTGGTGGGATGCTTTGCGGGGTATAGGGAATGTGCTGCTCATAGTGGCTTTCGGCGGCCCTGTTTTGCGTCAATTCCGCCGCTTTCAGCGCCGCTTTTACTTCCGCGTCAGCGAGTGTCCATGAGCCTACGGCACACCACAGCGGATGAAAATGGAGCGTAACACGCAACACGCAACACGCAACACGTAACACGTACTACGTATTACGTGTGGGAACGCCCGGCGCCAATGGCTCTCGGTTGACTGCCGGCCCGTGTTTTCCATGAGTAAGAAACGCCGCGTCTCTGCGTCAAATTATAGCGTTTTGCCCCTAACTCACGTTAGCAAGTGATAGCTCCACCCGCAGCCGGGCCAGCAGGTCTAACGCGCGGTGAATTTTATCCTGGTTGTGGTGGCTATTAGTCCAGGCGCTGGCCCCCGAAGGATGCGGCAGGGGCACGATAAGGCGGCCGTTCACCTCGGTCATTGTGCCAATGATGTCGTTGAGCTTTGCCGAGGCCGGGTAGAAACGCTCGATGGCAACCTTGCCTACCGGTACGATTACCAAGGGGTTAACCAGAGCAATTTCTCGCTCCAGGAAAGGCGCACAGAGCATTTGCTCCCGGTGAGTGGGCTTGCGGTCGCCCCGGCCGGGAGCAGCCTTGCCGGGATAGCACTTTGTCACCGCGGTGATATAACACTGCCGCCGACAGACTTCTTCCGGCCAACCGGCTTCCCCCAACCAACGCATCAGCCGTTTGCCGGCGGGGCCGCTAAAAGGCAGCCCCGTCTTCTCCGCTTCGACGCGGCCCGGCGCCTGCCCGATAACCATCAGGCGAGCGTCTTGCGGGCCGCTGAAAATGGCCGTTGAACCCAGCCAGAAGCCTGCCTCGACACAGAGCCGGCAGCTTCGCATTTCTGCTTGCAACTGCTCAAACTCGGATGAGGTATTTTCGGTTTTCCGGGGTATTAGTGAAGACCCCATCATCCCTGCTTTGCTAAACGGCCGTCTAAGCTCAAGTCAGCGGCGATGCCTTTCATTGCCTCCAGCACCCGCCCGATGTGCTCGCTCAAGTCAACGTCTAAGTCGGCGCAGCCTTCCTCGATATCTCCTCGGTGCACTCCTGCTGCAAAGGACTTATCCCTCCATTTCTTGCGTACCGATTTCACCTTGACATCGGCGATGTTCTTGCTGGGGCGCACCAGCGCTACAGCTGTAATCAAGCCGGTCAGCTCATCTACGGCGTAAAGAGCTTTGGCCAGAAGAGTCGTCCGGGGCACA
Organism: Anaerolineae bacterium; assembly: GCA_015486895.1. Lineage (GTDB taxonomy): Bacteria > Chloroflexota > Anaerolineae > JAADDB01 > JAADDB01 > S014-12. Next base: position 3,708 of record WFQT01000241.1, on the reverse strand, counting down.
TTTGTGTGCTTCGCGTGGCCGGCTACAGCGTCAATCAGCTCTTCCGGCCAACCTAACTTCTGGAAAAGGGCCAATTCTGTGCGAGGATGGCCATCTGGAGCATTCATATCCGGGTGCCGTTCGTAGTCTAAGTCGTGAACCAGCCCGGTAATGCCCCATAGCTCCTCATCCTCGCCGTACAACCGGGCATAAGACCGCATGCCCGCCTCCACGGCCAGCGCGTGATGCCGTAAACTCTCCGATTGCGTCCATTCCGTCAGCAATTGCCATGCTTCTTCTCTCGTTGGTAATGTCATAATCGCTCTTTTCCTTCTTTAACTGTGATCATTCCTGGTTATCACCTTTTTCGTAACTGTTTCAACAATGTTACATTTCACTGCCTGTCCTCACTCACTCTCCTGTACGGGTGGGATATACCTCGCCCGTATTTCTGTGATCTCTTCCTTATCCTCATTTGTAAAGATGTCGTGTGGATAAATGGCGATACTTATCTTCCTGGCAGCTCCGCTTGCAGCAATGCTGCTTGTTGCAAACGTAGAAGTTCTTTGTTCCCTTTTTCGGCTAAGTCGAGCAACACTTTAAACTGCTCCCGGCTCAGCGTTTCCCCTTCTGCGGTCATCTGGATTTCCACGAAATGGTTCGTCGCCGTCATGACTACATTGGCGTCTACATCGGCCCGTCTGTCTTCCAGATAGCACAAGTCCAGGAGCGGTCGGCCATCCACCAAACCGGCACTGACTGCAGTCACCGCGGGGCGAAATACTTTCGCCGAGATCTTCCCGGCGTTCACCAGTCTGCGCAATGCTAAAGAGAGTACCACATAGCCGGCTGTCACGCTGGCAGTGCGGGTGCCGCCGTCCGCTTGCAAAACGTCGCAATCCACGATGATCTGTCGCTCGCCCAGCTCCGTCAAATCCACAGCCGCCCGCAAGCTGCGGCCGATGAGCCGCTGAATTTCCATAGTGCGCCCTTTTGGCCAGTGTTTCTCCCGTTCCGTACGCTGCTCTGTGCTGCGCGGTAGCAAAGCATATTCTGCCGTTACCCATCCCCGGCCTTGACCTCGTAGCCAGTTTGGCATTTTCTCCGTAACCGTGGCTGTACAGAGCACCATGGTCTTGCCTTGCTGCATTAGTACTGACCCCTCGGCGTAATTCGTAAATCCCAGTTCAAAAGCAACTGGCCGCAAGGCGTCGTCATCTCTGCCGTCAATTCGTTTCGTCATCCTTGTTTCTCCCGCCAATGACTATCTATTTGTTACCAGTCAGGCTATTATTATTGGTGACCAGTAAGAACTAATTCCTTTGCTTCTTTGCGGCCTGATTTTACCCAAAATCTGGAGACTGGCGAAAATGACGTTTTAGGTTCATTCGGGCTATCTTCACGACAGATTGCATGGATTAACACAGATTTCCCCTTTGCTTTTCGACCTATATCTGTGCAAGTCTGTGGCAAAAATGCAAAAAAGCGCCAGGGTCCATTTGAAATATTGGGAAGATAGCCAAAGGGTGACCCTGCGTGCGTAGGCGCCTTTTCTAATTGTCGGCGACCGTTTTTTCTCATCCGTGCTGTCTTGCCGAAATGCTTTCTGCTTGCAACATGTATCCTACGCCGGCTACCGTCTGTAAATAACGGGGCTGACCTGGCTCTGGCTCGATCTTCAGACGCAATCGACGTACTAACTGCTTTAACGCTGTTCGGTCGGCGGCTGCTTCGTCACCCCATACCTGCCTGATGAGCTGCCGGGGCGAAAGCACGTGGCCGACATTGTGCAACAAGTAAGCAAGCAGACGAAATTCCAGTGCTGTCAATTGCACTGGGGGACCGTCTGCTACTTGCACCATGCGCCGCTCGTTGTCCAGGTAGAAATCGCCTTGCTGGCTATAGCGGTCGGCTGCTTCCTTTGCTTGTTCTGCGTTGCTGCGTCGCAGAACCGCTCGTACTCTGGCCACCAGTTGTCGGGGGCTAAACGGCTTGCCGATGTAATCGTCGGCCCCAGCCTCCAACCCACGCACTACGTCAGCGTCTTCGTCGCGCACGGTGAGCATAATGACCGGTGTTGTCGATTCCTGGTGTATTTGCTGCAACACGGTGAAGCCGTCCAATCGTGGCAGGTTCACATCTAATAGCACCAAATCCGGTCGTTCTTGCCGCCAGAGTTGTAAAGCTGTGACCCCGTCGTAAGCAACGATGACCTCGAATCCAGCTTTCTGCAGGGTGAGAGTCAGGATTTCGCTCAGCTCCAAGTCATCATCTGCTACCAATAGTTTCATATTGTTACCCCGCCTGGCGTTGCTATCGGCAAAGTGAACCAGAAAGTAGCGCCTTCACCTTCCTGGCTATCGACGCCAACCTGGCTGCCATGCCGTTCGATAATTTCCTTGACAATGGAGAGGCCCAGGCCCATGCCGGAAGCAGCTTGATTGCTGCCGGGCAGCCGTCCGAAACGGTGGAAAAGGCGTTGGCGGTCGGCGGGAGCGATGCCGGGGCCACGGTCGCTGACACCGACCCAGATCTCCCGGCCGCGTTGCCGTGCCAATACCTGCACCGGCTGCCCCGGTGGTCCGTATTTGCTGGCATTGCTCAATAAGTTGTGCAGCACTTGGGCCAAACGGCGCTCGTCAGCTTGCACCAGCGGCAGATCGGCGGGCAAGTCTACCTGCACTGGTTGGTTTTTCTGTTGGAAAAGGGGGGCCATGAAACGCACAGCTTCGTTAATGACCGGTGCCAAAGGCATCGGCTCCGGCGTAACCTGGAAGCGTCCCGCCTGGATGCTCATGCTGTCTAATAAATTATCTACCATGCGTTGCAAGCGCAAAGTACCGCGCCTTAACGAGTGCAGGAGGCGCTGCCGCTCTTCCGGGGCTAGTTTTTCCTCGCCTGCAAGCAATTCCACCGAAGCCGCCAAGGCGGAAAGTGGTGTGCGGAACTCGTGGCTGACATTAGCCAATAGTTCGTTGGTGGCCCGAATGGCCGCTTCCTCTTCCGTTACATCACGCAGGACTAAGGCCACCTGGGCAGAACCCCCAGCCGGCGGTAGCAATCTCGCCCCAGTGACGCTGAGGATCATCTGCGTCCCTTGGTGATTAAAGATTGTGACTTTGTGCTCACCCCCGGCGGGGGGAATTTGCTCCCAAAAAGAGGGCCCTTCCGGTGGTGTGCGGAAAATAATGGCCGCCGGAGCACCAACAGCTTCCACCCGGCTCCAGCCGGTGATGCGCTCGGCGCCATGGCTAAAAGAGGTGATACGCCCGCGACGGTCCAGCGTGATGACTCCCTCGACGATGGACTCAATCAAGTTTTCCGCCCAACGACGCTGCTGTCGCAGTGCATCTTCGCTCTGTTGTAGGTCATGGCCTAGCTCTTCCAGGCGTTCGATGAGGCCGGCCACATTGTCGTACGGCGTCGGCAGAGCGGTAGGCGACTGCCACCACCTGCGGGCCAGGTAAAGACCGGCAATGAAAGCGATTAAAGTGCTGAGGCCGGCAACACCCCATAATAGCGCTATGTTCATCCGCTCAACCTCCTCACCTTTTGTTGCCGGGCGGTGCCGAGGCGGGCAAGCGGGCGGCCATGATCGCCAGGGTCAGCATGAGCACTGCCAGCGCGATGATTTGCGGCTGCCGGTAGCCATGACCCCAGGTGGCGCTGTCGGCCCGCCAGCCGTCTACTAACAGGCGACTGAAAGCGTAACTGGCTAGTCAGTATAAG
>WFQT01000240.1 GCA_015486895.1 Anaerolineae bacterium | reverse complement strand
TCTCCAGCCCCAGTATTTTCCCTTTTCAACTTGCGCACGTGTCAATAGAACAGATTGTTGGTTTGTCATCTCGCCTGGATATATTGCGCCATAGCTTTAATGAAGATGTGGTCATGCTCCGGCGGTAATGTGTCAGTGTACGCTTCACTGAGTCCTGTCCTGCTGTGAATCGGTGAAGGAGCAATAGAAGTAGTACGTGTTCTCCATGGTTATCACGCTTTTCTCGAGCGGATAGGCACGAATAGGTAATGCTGAATGCGGGGACAGACCGTCGCCATCAGGGCTCTAAAGACACATCGAGCGGCCAGTTTCATTGTTGAAAAGGAGACATCCTGAATCAATGTTCTGCGGGCACTTCGTCTAGTTCTTGACACAGCCCGTCGAGTGCGATGGCCGCTTGTCAGACATTGTAAGCTCGTGATAGAATATGCTTGTTGACGACGCCAAGCTGACACGGACTTTTTTCCAAGAGTCCCCTCGTTTGCCATGGTGGAGGGCATGAACGAGGCAGGCACTTCTTCCCCAAACTGGAGAGACCGTTGCTGGCGCCAGCATATATCTACCATGTGGTGGCCAGCCCGATGACCTGTGACATCAGTGTTGGCCTTTTCGAAATGGCTCTGTCAAAGTCACCACATATGGAAACCTATTTGCTCCAAGGTAAGAGGTCGACCTGATTACCAATGATTATTAACAATCACTCACACAGTGAGTTGTCGTTGAGCAACATCCAAGCACTAGTGAAAAATCGCGTTCCAGAAGGTCCGTTCTTGGATTACAAGGAGACTGCTTACAGCGGGCGTCCCCAAGATATACGAGAAATGCTGGGTGATATTTCTGCTTTCGCAAATGCAGGGGGTGGCTATCTGATCTTAGGCATCAAAGAGGATGGTGCGGGGAGGGCTTCCGACATAACGCCTGTTGACGATTGCTATCAAGTTGCGCAGAACATCCGTCAATCTTGCCTTGATAGTATCCGTGATCCTATTGAGGGGCTCAAGGTTCAGGTGCTCGACATGGGCGATGACCAAGGCATCATTGTAGTCCATGTGCCGCCTAGCGAACAGCGTCCACACATGATCGTCGGCGATGGGCGAACTGATTTCTTCAAACGATATGATACAGACAAACGACCTATGACCATTGCTGAGGTGCGGGAATCTGTCCTGGAAAACCCCAAGTTTCGTCGATTGGCAGCACTGGAATTGATGGCTCATGGCCCAATATCTAATATGGGAACAACGCGTGAGCCACAGAGCCCCAACTACGTGCAGATATATACTGATAGGCCGGTTGAACGGTTTCTACAACGCTACATGCTTGAAACAAACCCTATCCAGTCTTTGGTTGTTGTCAGTCCTTTTATTGGCGACCTGGCTGGAAGCATGTATGAGCTGCGAGACATTATTGCAAAGGTGAATAGGGAGCATCAACGGACATACGTGATCACCCGTCCTCCTCGAGAGGAATATCAGAAAACAGGCATATCGGTGCTCGAAAGTAGCCCTTTTGTGGAAATTCGCTATAATCCTGATATACATGCTAAACTGTATGTATGTTGGAGCCGAGAAGAGGGAGCAAGTTTCGCCCTACTGGGTTCAGGCAACCTTACAACAAATGGACTTCGCCACAATCTTGAGATGGGCATGATGATACTGTCTCGCGGATATGGCCGCACGCTGGTGCGCGAGCTATACCAATGGGGCAGTTTCACTGCCCGGACGATAAGCCGTCGGGTCAAGGCCATCACTGCGCGAGAAAAGGAGTAACTCATGGAAGATTTCAATGTATGGTTCTGTTTGAAAGACCGGTCAAATTTCACAATCGACCCTCAGATCAACTCGGCCGACGCGCAATATTATTTTGGACGAGACGACATTAAGCAACGCCTACAGAAACAGATTCGCCGGTCATTCATCGCGCCAGGAGTACCTAAGCTGATGGTCTGGGGGCCTTACGGATCTGGGAAAACCCAAACCCTGTTCTATCTCGAACACTATCTGAAAACGGACACACCCAGTTCAGCTCGTGGGGAGCCTCATACACTCTACGTCACTGTGGAAATGCGCAGCAACTCTACCGCTTCTCATCTGCATATGCAGCTCATGGAGGAACTCGGTAAAGAGACGGTTTCTAACTGGGTACGCAAGTTGTTCGACGAGACTTCAGATTTGGATCAGGCTCTTCGAAAGTTGGCGGATGATCCCAGCATTGCTTTAGCATTGAAAGAGCTTCGAGCAGCCGGGGATTCTACATTTGTGGCTTGGCGTTGGTTAACAGGTCAAAAACTAAAGGCCAATGAGTTGAGCGGGCTACAACTGACGCGCAATTTGGGAGAAGTCGGTGCTGGCGATCTTGTGAATGTTATGGTGGCTATCGGTAACCTTGCCAGTCGCGTCAACCAGAAGTTGATTTTCCTTTTGGATGAAATGGAGGAACTTTTGAATGTGAAGGCCGGGGATGCAGCCGAATCTATTCACCAATATCTCCGCCGATTAGCGGAGCCTGCCAACGATAGTGTCGGTTTCTTGATTGGTTTCAAGGCCGATGTTCTTGATGATGCCCCCGCTATCTTGCGTCGTGGAGATATCGCTGGGCGTATCGGTAAAAGTAACTATGTTGACATTCCACCATTGCCTGCTGTCGCTGACGTCAAGGCCTTTATCCGTGAATTGCTGCGGCACCTTACCGAAGAGAGTTCTGTTCGGCAAAGAATCATCGATACTAATCTTAGTTCTGAGCCTGGTGTCTTCCCTTTTGAAGGAAATGCATTGGAACTTCTGGCGGATTATGCCACGCAAGACATCACCCGTGCCCTACCGCGCTACATCATTAACGCTATCAATGAGTGTGCCATCCAAGCTTGGGATGAGGAAAAACCATTAATCGATGAGGAAATCGTTAATAGTGTTGCTCAATATGTCTTTGCTTGAGTGTTCCAGTGAAAAAATTTACGGTTAAACCGCGGCTAACGAGCCGCAACAGGGTACTCATTGGCGACCCCGATAACTGCGAAGCTTCCTGGAGTTATTTGGGGCGACTCGCAGAAGTCGGTGCGCTTACAGATGTATATTTTGATGCTGCACACCCACACGTAATTGCTATCTTCGGAAAACGTGGTTCCGGAAAATCCTACACCATGGGGTCGATGCTGGAGAGCCTGTGCACACATGAGCGGGAAACCACCATTTCCAAGATTGATCGTACCAAGGCTATTCTTCTGTTTGATACGTTAGGTATTTTCCAGTGGACAGACATCAGTCTCCCTCAGTCATCGGCCAGCGAAGTGCTTCGCAAGCAGCGCGCCGTCTGGAGAGGGTGGAAACTGGAGCCAGAAGCGCTGGACGTCCAGGTATGGATTCCCAAAGGAACACGCACTGAGGCGACACCCCCTTCTCACAATGAGTTCGCGGTGCGGACATCCGATTTTAGTGCCGCCGATTGGGGCTACTTACTAGACCTTGATATTTACCAGGACAGGATGGGTCAGTTGCTCAACGATGCCTATATCAAGGTCACCATGGAAGGATGGCAAGGCGAAGGAGGAAAGCGGAGTGCCAAATTGCTATATTCTCTTTCCGACTTGATTAGTTGCATCAAACAGGATAGTGAGCTTCAAGTCAGTTACCGGGCTGAAACCAGGCGGGCAGTTGTCCAGCAACTCACTACTTTTCTGCGGAATCCTTTGTTTGAGGATAAAGGCACTCCCCTCTCGGATCTGCTGGTTCCCGGACGAATGAATGTTTTGGTACTGAATCGGATGTCCGGCCCACTGCGACTGGTCATTCTCAGCGCGATCGTACGCCGACTTTTGGATGAACGCACTGTAGCGTCAGAAGCCGAAAAACATCTGGCCATTCGAGCTGATCTCTCGTCAGCGGAGCGCGACCGTATCCATCAATCATTGGCCCAGTCTGTTCCTCCCACGTGGGTAGCAATTGATGAGGCCCAAAATGTCTTGCCTTCTGAGCGACGGACGGCTGCAGGCGAAATGTTGATTCGATTTGTGCGTGAGGGGCGTAATTATGGACTGTCCTTCATGGTTGCCACCCAGCAACCCAAAGCATTGGATGATCGCTTGCTGGCACAAGTGGACACCTTAATTGCCCACAAACTAACCGTACAAAGCGACATTGAGTACGTGCGGCGCAACCTGAAGTCGAATATGCCGCAGGAAGTGGTTCACGGCGGACGGCGTTTGGAGTTCGATCAGCTGTTGCGGAGTCTGGACGTAGGACAGGCTGTTGTTTCCAACACGGAGGCCGAGCGCACGATTTTAGTTGATATCCGCCCGCGCGTTAGCGTACATGGAGGCTTCTAGATGCCTGAGTTGCGCGTTTTAGGCAGTGTGGCTCGCCCCATGCAACGTTTGGGTTACCTCAAGCGTCTAGCTCGGCGCGTCACGGCGGTGAGCACAACAAGCCTCGAGAACTTGGGACTCGATCTTGTAAATACGATCGCGCGTAAAGTTAGCGTCCCGTTAACCGAAGAGCGAGCGACCTATATCAAACAAAGACTGTACGATCGGGCTTATACAACGCTCAAGCTCCAAGCTGACGACTGGTTGAAAAACGGGCAAGAGGGGGCCCCGCCGCAGGTATCCATGGAGATTCAGGATCTATACCTGGCCGATTCAACATTACCATCCCAAACCGGCAAACTGGTGAGAAAGGATTGGCGTAAATATCCACCGCTGGCGGTACACTTAGGATTGATCCGAGCAGGTACGTATTCTGCCTCAACACGTACTCTTTCGTTGTTGCACTTTACACCGGTTGAAGAGCTGAAAGCATTCCTGGAATACAATTCAGAAGTTAATCCGCTGCGCCTGAACAGAAAGCAGTCTCTGTTTTTGCTGTACGCATTGATAGAAAACGATGGTGAAGTCCTGTCCGCACTTTGGCGGAGACTAAGCACGGGGGACTCAGAAACATTCACAGATCGGGACGCGGGCGACTTGCTTCCTGATATATACCGTTCAATTATATCTCGCCACCGTAGCCGTATCCTTTCGGCCGAGGATCGCGACAGGCTGGCGGTGTTGGCCGAATCGGCTGATAGCATCGCCCGTTGGCATAACGCCGCCTATACTGGCGGAGGTGCTCGCGAAGAAGCAAGTCGTCCTCGAGTCGAACCTTATGTCGACTGTGACATCTTATACAAGCCAAACCCGTTTAGATATGAATATGCCTTCTCGCCTGGTGGCTTTGTCTGGGCCTACACTTTTGCTGATGCTGAAACCAGCGAGGAAATCGCTGATTTTCTGGGAACACGCTTCTTTACCACGGCCGCACAAGCCTGGAGCATTGCAGCGAATCCGCTTATTGACAATAGTGAAATCGTGTCTCATCTCTATCGAGCCTGGCTGGCGATTCGTAGTCCTGGAGGATATGCCCCCATCAAGGAATTGTCCTTGGTAGCTGGGATCGACGCGCTTCTCGATCACGATATTATCATTGAGCCGTTTGTTGCGAGAGAAGCGATCATTGCTTACCAAAAAGCTAATCCGTACCAGGTGCGCTTCACTGTCAACCGCATGGGGGTTTTAGCTCACGCTCGCTTTCTGGAAGCGCCTATTGACAATGTGACGGGGTAAGGGATGATAGGGACAGCAACGAAGGGGTTCGACGAAGTTTTCGCGATCTTTTGCAATCGGCTGGAAGGTACATCCGACCTTGTAACGAGCGAGCCTTTCGTTTCTGACAAGCCTGCTGGCGTTGGCGCACCGCTGCGCACTCTTGCTGTACTTTCAGGGGGCCAGCCGTTTGCCGTAATAGGGGTCACAGCGCCGAAAGTTGCAGTCCCATCTTCTTCCTTTCTAAACTACGTAGCGCGACGAGCACGAGCTCGACATGCACCATATTTGGTACTGTGCAACCAGCGCAACACAGTGCTGCTGGAAACACCCCTCCGGCATGGGGATCTTCCCCTACCTCCTGCGGCGGAGCTCTCTTGCCCAATGGCCTTAGCGACTTCAGCGACGATTTCTTGCCGTCGCCTATCAAGCAGGGAGAACTTCGACGGTTCATCTTTCCTCCAACTCTGTTCGAGTACAAAGGCCATCTATGGAGAGAAGAAGAGTTGGCTATAAATGACGGAGCAACCCTATGCGTTACTGTTATGTTCGAAGTCCGCTATGCGCTTTATGCTTAGGCAGCAGGCCATGATACCGTGCGCATGTCCGCTAAGCCGGTCGAGCTCGCTCGGGGCAAACACATGTACCCAGCACCTCTGCAATATCTGAGAGAGTCCACGCCACGCGAGTTTTACGAAATCTTCGGCTCAGGCCGTAGCCAAACGCTGAAAAAATGAATTCGAGCAAATCCAAGTGACCCGATCTGGGAGGGAAAAATCTGACTATGTATGAACACCTTAACCTCAAAGCCTGGCCTTTTCAGGTCGTTCCTGACGAAGAATTTGCCACAATTTGGGCCGGACGACCGCAAACACGGCGACAGTTGGAACTGCTTTTGCGTAAAATGCAGTATGTGCCCAAGTCTGGGTTGCATCTTTTGTGGGCTAATTTCGGCATGGGCAAGACGCACACGCTGTTGCATATGCATCACCTGTGCCAGCAGACAGAGGGCCGCTTGATCCCGATTTATGCCGTGATGCCCAAACGGGCCAAAGGCTTTCTGGAAGTCTATCGAGCCATCGTCTCGAGATTGCCTTATGATTATTTGGGAGATCAGCTTGTGGCAGCGGGACAAGGATGGTCAGGAAGCCTGACCCAACACCCGTTGTTTTCACAATCTCCCGGTGTGGTGAACGCCATATTGTCCATGCGCAGTGGAGATGCCGAGAAAGGGGGGATCGCTCGTCAATGGCTCATGGCGCAACCTGGGCTGACAGCCCGTGAATTGCGCAAGGCCGGCATCACCTACCGCATCAAGACCCCCGAAGATGCGATAAGCACCCTCAGCGCTTTGACCAACTTGGCTGTTCATAACTCAGCCGGTCTGCCGAAAAAGCTGGTGATCATGCTTGATGAATTCCAGCGAATTGGCGAACTGCGGCCTCGCATTGGCGGCGAGATCAATGCAGGCTTACACAGCTACTTCAATGAACACTCCAAGGGCTTAGAGATTATCCTTTCATTTTCATTTGGACGCCAGGATAACGTCTCCTTCTTATTAAGCGATGAGCTCAAAAGTCGAGCCGAGCCGCAGAGAATTAGTCTAGATGTATTGAGCAAGACCGATGCGGTTGTTTTCATACGAGATTTGTTGGAACAGTTTCGGCTTCAACCAACTGATCAATGGGCTTTCCCCTTTTCAGAGGACGCAATTAGTACGTTAGTGGATCACATCGCCAAGACGAAGCAACTGACTCCGCGGCGACTGATGTTATACGCTAATCACGTATTGCTTGAGGGTTTGATGGAGCGAGACTCGGACAACTTTGATGTAATTACGTCCAAGGAAGTGGAGCGGCGACTTTCAGACCCGTCGCTTGGTACTTTAGACAGCGATGAACCAAGTGAATGAAGGTAACATGCACATGTCTTTTCCTGCCTTTTGCTATAGGTGATAGGGTATAGTGATGGATGGACAAGAGTCTGAGTCTACTCGTGATGATTTGGAGCCGGAGCAAGACAGCTACGCTGGCGGCTGGCAAGGTGATCGTTATTACATTGGGGGAATTCATATTTCGATCGACGATCACCCCGATTGCCTTGACGACGAAAATGCAGACTGCGAGACATGTCTGTTTTTCACTCCAGAGACATGCCCACTGAGAATGTTTCCTCGAACCAGAGAGGATATTAAGACACTTTTTGCCATCCACCGAGAGCAGCAGGTGGTTTACCGTCGGCACCAGCAGTTCATGATCGATGCAATCCAAACGGAATTAGAGGCACATGGTAGGCCACTCCATTATGCAGTGTTAGCACGTATCGTGCGCAGCCGGCATCCGGAACTCGGAGTGACCGAAACAGGTGTACTTAATTTGATGGCGTCCCATGAAAGCCTATTTGTGAAAGTGCGGCCAGGTGTGTATCGATGTAGGTAACTTGCACAAGATACACCTATACAGTTTCCCCATTGCAATCGACGCCCCTGGTCAGCCTGGGACATGTGTACGAACCTGACAGCTTTTGTCTTTGAAAGTGGACTCGTATTCCGTAACTACCAGCATGTCTGGGGCGACTGGCGCCTGAGGTGCGCCAACAAGCGATATAGTTAACCCAAAAAATGAATCCCATGTCAAGTAATTTTCTGCTTAAGACGGAATCGGAGAATCAGCAAACGTCTTACCGATTACAACAGAAAAGCCTTCACTTAGCCTTTGTGCTTACTCAACCTCCCGTCCTCCAGACCCAGGGCCATGTCTTCCTTTACGCGCGGCCCGGCGGAATCCGGCAGAAAAGTTCATTGCGCTGAATAAGCTTTCTCGTCTAGCGGACGCTAAGCAAGGAAAGGCAGAAACTGAAGCTATCAAACATGTAGCAGGAACCCTGCCGCTTTATCCAATCCTTTCCACCGCGCCGGCTAAGTCATCCAGCGAGGGCACTGTGTAAATCCGAGTCGTGTTCAAGTCCTCGTGGCCCAGCAGGGCCGCCACCTTCTCCAGACTGACGCCGGCGTCCACCAGCCGCTTGGCGAAAGTGTGGCGCAACGTGTGCGGGGAGCAATGCTCCAACCCCGCCAGCCGGGCGTATTTCCGCACCAGGTAACGAATCCCGTTATCACCCAGAGGATCACCGCGCTGGCCCAGGAAGAGCGGCCAGACCTTGTCCTCACCTTCCCGGTCGGCTAAGTACTTCTGCAGCGCCCGTCTCGCCTCAGCGTTCAGCGGCACAGTGCGGGATTTCGTCCCCTTGCCGGAGCGCACGGTTACTGCGCCTTTTCGCTCCCCGACCTC
>WFQT01000239.1 GCA_015486895.1 Anaerolineae bacterium | reverse complement strand
GCCGCCGACACCTCCGGCTATGCCGACAATGCAGCCGCCGACACCTCCGGCTATGCCGACAATGCAGCCGCCGACACCTCCGGCTATGCCGACAATTGTCCCGCCAGCACCACCGGCTGTGCCGACAGTGCAACCACCGTCCATTCCTGTCCGCCCGGTGCAGTACTTGAGCTGGGGAAGCTTAATAACCGAGATGGACAGTAGGTCCCTGACTGTAGCGAATAAGGTGGTACAGATAACCGATCAGACTCGGATCGTTGCTGAAAACGGTGCGCAATTGGCTGTTGGTGCCTGGGTGCAAGTCGTAGCACATCAGCAGGATGCTTCTGCATTAGTAGCTGACATGATTTACATCCCAGAACAGCAAATTACACAAACGCCGGTTGACATGCACGGTTTGTTGCAAGAGGTGCACGATAACTACTTTGTAATGGATGGCATGTCTATTGTTATTGATCCTCAGACGGTCATCGCAGGTGCCTTAGAGGTTGGTCGGACGGCGTACGTACAAGCCATACCTGTCGTTGTTACCGGAGCGGTTCCATCACAGGCGACGCAGTGGTTGGCGCTAAGCGTAAGGGTGAAGGACAGTGCTGTAGATTTGGCACAGACAACTTTCACCGGTATCATCGAGGCCTTACCTGGTACCAGCGCCCTCTCAGTGGGGGACGATGTGCAGACCTGGGTAGTCAGTGGTGTGACTGTTTTGGTGGGTAGCGCAACGCAATTTAGCGGAGAAAGTGCTGCTGTTGGGCAAGCTGCCACTGTGACGGGCATGCGCTTGGCCGATAGCTCCATTCAGGCGTCGATGATCTTAGTGCAGGACCCGGCAGCAGTGATGGATAACTTTAGCGGTACGATTACTGCCATAGGGGACAATGCCTGGACAATTGGCGGACAACAAGTATTGGTTACTGCCCAGACCGTCATCGATGAGAGCGAGGCTGCAGCACAAGTTGGCATGGACGCGGCGGTGACAGCATTGCGCCAGGCAGATGGTCAACTGGTAGCGCAGTATATTCAGCTACAGCGACCTTGAGGTAGTAGATACTAATGTTCCAATGGTTCAAATTTGGCTAATAGTTGTCACGGGGGAAGCTGGTCTAGCTTCCCCTTTACCCTGTCTGAACAAAGATGGTTGACAAAGGGGATCGAGGCATGAAAAAGATAGCGTTGCTTTTGTTAGGAGTTCTGTCTATCGCTGGTGTAGTAATAGTAAGAGAAAATGGGAATGCCTACGCCAATATAGCTATCTGGAGCACACCGGTGGCCATTTCGCTTCCTGGACATGATGCCCAGCACCCGCGATTAGCAACGGCTCCAGCCGGAGGTGTTCCCGACTTCCCCCTTTTAGCCTGGGAGGAAAGTGGCCAGGTCTGGTTTTCTCAGAGCAATGGAAATGAGCAGTGGACCGCGCCAGCGATGCTTTTCCCTGGTATTTCGCCTGTCATGGTTACAACGGCTGCTGGTCCATCGACGGTAGCGTTCTTACAAAGCGATAGTGGACATCTGGATGTGTTTGCCAGTTTGAGGACAGCAAACTGGAATGCACCAACGAATGTTTCTCATACAGCGGGGACCTCGCTGGAACCAGCTTTGGCAATGGCATCAGATGGGCTGCATTTGCTCTGGAGCGATACCAGCACTGGCCGCGCCTTGCTCTATCAGGCGATATCCGCCAACGGCTTTTCCTGGAGCAGCGCTCCCCTGACCGGACTTTACGGTTATTACCCAGCATTGGTAGTTGTTCCGGGCGACAAACTATTCTTAGTCTGGCAATCCCATGATGATGTCAGTGGGCACGAGCGGATTCTTTTCTCTGTCATCCAGAACGGTAGTTTGTCTACACCGGAGGTCATTTCCGACAACGATCAAGCAAATGCAACTAGGCCGGTCATTACCTGGTCGTTGGCGGAGAAGGTAGCTTACATTGCCTGGCAGGAAAGCGGCTCTAAGGGTTCCCGGGTGATGTACAGCATTGGAACACCTGGCTCGTGGAGCAAACCATCGGAACTTTCCCCGGCGGGCGCATATCTACCCCAGATCATTTCATTGCCCGATGCTTCTTTGTGGGTAGCCTGGGATCAAAGTGACAGAATTGTTGTCCGCCAGCGATCTCCTCAGGATGTCTGGTCAGATCCAGAAGTAGTTGTGCAAAACGCTGATGGTGCCCGTGAACCAACCTTGTCTGTGAGTTCTGCTGACAACGTTACGGTTGATTTGTGTTGGCAAGAGCGACATTCTAACTACTGGAACATCTTCTGCAGCCAGCACAAACTGTTATCCGGGCCTGCGCCGACAGAGACTCCATCTCCGGCGATGACGGAGAAGTTATACTTGCCGGTTGCCTTACGGTAGGAACAATGTCGCTCTGGTTTGTCATATCTTAACTGTTCTGTGGTTTGGCGTTAATAATTTCCCCCAACACATGAAGGCCTTCCCCAATTGTATTGGCGGCTTTGGGATGTTCTGTTTCACTGCCGAGAGCGCCGAGAACGCTGGGAAATTAAGAAAAAGCTCTGCGTCCTCAGCGTGCTCTCCGGTGAGAAACAAACGCCAATAGAGCCCTTGAGTTTTTATATCACACCTTCTGCCACTAGGATGTAACCTTTCGCCACTTGACGCATCCAATCAATTGTGTTTTAACGAAATAGGTCACAACGTTATGCGGGGATAGAGATGTTCTTCCCCGCATAACGTTGCTTGAAACCAAGGCTGAGGAATGTGACGTGGAATTTTCGCTTGTTGGTGTTCCAGAAGAAACTAAACGCTCTGTGACGCCTGCAGAGAGTAACTCGGAACCAGATGTTCGTAACATTATTATCATTGGGTCGGGGCCGGCGGGGTTGGCAGCCAGTTTATACGCTTCTCGTGCCCACCTGGACCCGCTCTTGCTGACCGGGGACGATATTGGTGGTCAGGTCTCTTTGACCTCCGAGGTGGAAAATTATCCTGGCTTTCCGGATAGCATCACCGGGCCAGAACTAGTCCAGAAAATGCAGGAACAGGCGGAAAAGTTCGGCACCGTCGTGCACATTGACACTGTGACTGCCGTAAATTTGGAAAGTTATCCTTTTAAGCTGAGTACTTACGAGCGTGATTACAAGGCGAGAGCGTTAATCATTGCTACTGGCGCTTCACATCGTAAGTTGAACGTACCCGGCGAGGAACGCTTGATCGGTCGCGGTGTTTCCTATTGTGCCACTTGCGATGGTTGGTTTTTCAATGGCAAGGAGATTGTTGTCGTTGGTGGTGGCGATAGTGCTTTAGAAGAGGGTATCTTCTTGACCCGCTTTGCCAGCAAAGTAACCATCATCCATCGGCGAGATGAACTGCGGGCAGGGAAGACTTTACAGAAACGTGCTTTTAACAACGATAAGATCGACTTCATTTGGAATACGGTGGTGGAGGAAATTGTCGGTGACGAAAAAGTTAACGGTGTGCGTTTGCACAATAGAGTGACCGGCGAAGATTCTTTCTTCCCAACTGAGGGTGTGTTTGTCTTCATCGGCCACACGCCCAACTCGCAACTTTTTGAAGGGCAACTGGAAGTTGATGATCACGGCTATCTGGTTGTAGATAGGCATTACATGACCAGCAAGGAAGGTGTTTGGGCGGCTGGCGAGGTTGCGGATTCAACTTTTCGCCAGGTGATCACCTCCGCCGGCATGGGGGCTTCGGCTGCCATCATGGTTGAACGTTGGTTGGGTGAGAAAGAGGAGATAGGGGCGTAGTTATTTGCAGAGCCAGCAGCTCTGTCCCAGATCGACTTCGGTGATAACCAAAGAGGCACTCGCAGGTTACGGCG
>WFQT01000238.1 GCA_015486895.1 Anaerolineae bacterium | reverse complement strand
GTCAGATGTGTATAAGAGACAGGAGACGCAGCGAAATAATAGTTCAAAAGCTCTTCGCACTACGCAACATGCAACACGTAATATCCTGTTCTCTTTGCGTCTTTGGTCTTGGTGTCAAAATTGTAATTGGAAGGCCAGGGTGCGAGCACTTAGCTTCACCAGATGAGATGCTCGCTGTGCTCACGTTTCGCCTGCTAGAAAGGTAATGCAGGTTTGGTTCAAAAATGGAGGTGTTAAGCCATGAACGCTCACAAGGATTATCCCGGCAAGGGCAAAGTTGCCCTGCTGAGCAGTTCGCCACAAACTGTGTTAGACGATTACGCCCGGCTGTTAGACTTAGCCGGCTATCAAGAAGCCCTGCCCGCGGATAAAAAGACCATCCTCAAAGTCAATCTTTCCTCAGAAACATGGTATCCAGCGGCATCTACGCCACCATGGCAGCTAGAAGGCGTCATTCGCAAATTGCAGGGAGATGGCTACGAGCGCTTGTACGCCGTCCAAAACCGAGCCGCGGCTGTAGACGCCTACCGAGGTGAACAGAACAACAAACAGAAAAGCGTCGTGAATTCCTTAGGAGTAAAAAATGTTCACCTGTACGAGCCCCAAAGCAAGTGGGAAATCTATAAGCCCAAGCTGCCTTTCTTGGTATTAGACGAGATATTCCCGGCGGGGATTCCCATCCCTGAGCTCTTCATTGGCCAGAACATGGTACACTTGCCCACGCTGAAAACCCACACCTTTGTGACCATCGCCGGTGCCATGGAAAACGGCCTGAACAGCTTGCCAATGGCGCAACGACGTTTAGCGCTTAGCCACCTTCACGAAGCGCTGGTCGACCTGCTCAGCATCCAGCAAGATATTCACAGCGGCCTCTTCGCCGTCATGGACGGCACGTTCGCCGGGGACGGTGCCGGCCCTCAGGCATTACGCTGGCACGAGAAAAACATCATCTTAGCCTCTGCCGACTTAGTCGCTTTAGACGCTATCGCGGCCAAGCTGCAAGGTTTTGACCCCTTAGAAATTCCATTCATCCGCATTGCCCACGAGATGGGTTTAGGGGTCGGTGACGCGGCGGAAATCGAACTGGTCGGCGAGGAAAAGGCCTTGTTAGACGAGAGCTGGGGCTTCATGGTGCAAGATACGCCCATCAGCCAGGGCGAGAAGGTGATTTACCAGGGTTCCTTGCAATTCTTAGAACCGCTTCTCTTGCACTCTCCTTTAGCTGCGGCCCTCAACCTGGCGGAGGACTTCTACTTCAACGCTTATTGGCTGCCTTTCGTGGGGAAGCGCCGGGTAGAAGGTGCGTTGCGCACAAAGTGGGGACAGCATTTCGCCGAGTATGGTGATGGCGCTGTTGTCTTACCCGGCGTGAAGCCGAAACCAGTCGTGACTGTTGCCGCGCTGGTAGGCCTCGGCTTGTTGTCAGTCCTCTTATCCAAAGGTAAAGAAGAGTCATAAACGGAGAGGGAACCCTCAATCCGCCGGGCGCAACGGAGGCGCAATGACACGTGGGAACGCTATATTTGGTCGGCACCCCAATTGGCAATTTAGAAGATATCAGCCTGCGGGCACTACGAGTGTTGCGCTCAGTACCGTGCGTTGCCGCAGAGGACACTCGCGTCAGCCGACAGCTCTTCCGGCACTATGACATCGAAACGCCGCTGGTTAGCTACCATAAATTCAACGAAGCTGCCCAAATTAAACCGCTCCTACAGCGGCTATCCCGGGGAGACTTGGCTCTGGTCTCTGACGCTGGCATGCCGGGCATAAACGACCCCGGCTACCTCTTGGTGCGGGAAGCGCTGGCCGCTGGGCACCGTGTCATTGGCATTCCCGGCCCCACTGCGCCCATCTTAGCGCTGGCCATCTCCGGGCTGCCCACAGATCGTTTTCTCTACCTGGGCTTTTTGCCTCGCAAAAGCAGTGAGCGCCAACATGTCTTGAACAGCGTGCTCAACGAACCGGGGACGTTGATTTTCCTGGTGACACCGCATCGGCTTCGATCTGTGCTGGTAGACATGATGACAGTTTTTGGTCAAGAGCGACAATTGGCGTTAATGAGAGAATTGACTAAAATGCATGAGGAAGCTTGGCGAGGATCGATAGCAGAGGCCATTGCCCATTTCCAGGAAGCACCTCGGGGGGAAATGGTCTTGCTTATAGAAGGGAACCGGGCCCCAGAGGAGCGCTGGTCGGAAAAGAAGGTCCGTCAGGCTATGAGCGACCTCATCGCTGCCGGCGTTGCCTCGGGGAAAGCGGCCCAACTTCTCAGCCGTTGGAGTCACTGGCCCCATCGGCAGCTCTATGAATTCAGCATTGAACAACGGAAAATAAACCACACTAAAGGAGATTAACTTCAAGATGCACTTAGACGATATTCAGGCCATGAAAGCTTTAGATCCTGAGGACATGTTAGGTGCCATTACAGCCTTTCCTGAGCAATGCCGCCAGGCGTGGCAAATGGTACAACAGCTCTCTCTACCGTCCTCATTGCGCCATGCCCAACAGATCGCCGTGGTCGGGATGGGCGGCTCTGCCATCGGCGGCGACTTAATGGCTGCTTTGGTGCGCTCCCGGCTAAAAGTGCCGGTTCAGGTCATTCGAAACTACACCCTGCCCGTCTGGGTCAATGAGAACACGCTGGTGTTCGCTTCCAGCTATTCCGGCAACACCGAGGAAACCCTCAGCGCTTTCCGGGCCGCGCATGAAGGCGGGGCAAAACTTTTGGCAGCAACTACTGACGGCCAACTGGCCCATTTGGCAGCCAAATGGCACGTTCCCGTATTGCTTATGCCCACCATTGGTGCCCCGCGGGCTGCTTTGGGCTTTTCCCTGTTCTTCCTATTAGGTGCTTTGCATCAATTAGGATATGTGAACATCGACGAAGCGGAAGTCAAGGACGCTTTCCGGGTGTTAGACGACTGGAACTTGAAGCTGCGCCCCGAGGTGCCTACAGAGGCCAACCGCGCCAAACGGCTGGCAATGGCGCTACAAGGACGCATGCCCATCGTTTATGGAGCCGGATTAACGGTGCCCGTCGCCCGACGTTGGAAAGGGGAATTCAACGAAAACGGCAAGACATGGAGCAACTTCGAGGCGCTGCCGGAAATGAACCACAATGCAGTGGTGGGAAGCGAATACCCCTTGGACATCGCCGGGCATTTAGCCGCCATTTGCCTGCGTACTCCCGATGACCATCCCCGGGTGTCATTGCGCTGGGAACTCACCATGGCCATCCTGCGAGGCCGGGGTGTTGCTGTACACGAAATCAATGCCACCGGCCAGAGCGCGCTGGCCCAAGCGTTGGGACTGGTACACATGGGCGACTTCACCAGCGTTTACATGGCTTTCCTTAACGGAAAAGACCCAAATGAAATCGACGCCATCAAGAGCTTGAAAGAACAATTAGCCCACATGAGGTAACGACCTATCCCAGCCAGTGTTATGATCGCCGTGTTACCGAATGAAGCTCCGTAAATTTCAGAGTTGCTGTAACATACTGGACTCGGGCGTTTTCATTTTAGCCACAGAACTTCACAAATTTGGGTCAAAAAGCAAAGGAAATTCTGTGTTAATCCGTGCAATCTGTGGTGAAGATAGTCAGGTCGAGCCTAAAATGTCATTTTCGCCAGACTCCAGCAACATAAACTGGCAATTGAAATCGCGGCCACAATTACGAAACCTGCCTGCGCAGGTTGGAATCCAG
>WFQT01000237.1 GCA_015486895.1 Anaerolineae bacterium | reverse complement strand
GTGTGGCGATTGGGAACCCGCCGTATGTGGAGTACAGGAAAGTTGGTGGAGGGTACAAGATGCGCGGTTATATGACAGAAAGTTGCGGGAATCTCTACGCATTCGTTGTTGAAAGGAATCAAGTATTATTAGCTAAAAAAAGCTATACAGGAATGATCATACCTCACTCCGCAATTTGTACGGATCGCATGGAATCTCTAATCGATTTACTAAGTAACTCCTTGCTTTGGGTTTCCACCTACGACATTCGCCCGGCAAGATTGTTTGTTGGTGTTGATCAGAGATTGGCGATTTATTTGAAGCGAAAATCAAAGGATCGTACAACATATTGCACGAAGTATCATCGTTGGACGGAAAAGACACGTAGCCTATTATTCTCGCAGCTCCAATATGTAGCCACCGACGGCCTTAAAACTAAGAATTCTTTATCGAAAATTAGCCACAATATTGAGCAAGAGATTTGGTATAAGATACATACACAGAGATTACTTGCTGAATATCTATGGGGACCAGCAAAACTATATTTCCACAACGCGCCGCGTTATTGGATCCGTGCAATGACCTTTGTACCCTATTTTTGGAACGAACGAAGTGGTGAGAAGCTCTCCACCCAAGTCAAAGTACTAAACGCTCCTGGTAAATTAGAGGCTTCGGTAATTACTGCAGTCCTCAATAGTTCACTTTTTTATTGGTGGTTCATTATACTCTCAGACTGTCGTCACCTGAATCTTCGCGAAATCAAAACATTTCCTCTTGGACTAGAGCAAATGGAGGAAACGACAAAACGAAGTCTTGATGAACTTGTTACCGCGTTGATGAAAGACTATCAAAAACACGCTGTTCGCAAAGAAACGAAGTATAAAACTACAGGGCGAGTTGCATATGACGAATTCTACCCGCGCTTCTCAAAATCCCTCATTGATGAAATTGACCGCGTACTGGCACATCATTTTGGCCTAACAAATGAAGAACTGGACTTCATCATCAACTACGACATCAAGTATCGCATGGGTGATGCGTTGTTCAACGACGAAAGCAAGGAGGGAGAAGCATGAAAGCGGATAGCCTGCACATGGTCAAAGTCTTCAGTTCCGGTGGGGATGTGCACTACGTGCTGCCCCACTTCCAGCGGGAGTATGCCTGGGGGAAGCCAGAGTGGCAAACCTTGCTCAAAGATATCTTCAGCGTCTACGAGATCTACGATGAAGAACATCCGCCGGAACATTTCATGGGCTCCCTGGTGGTGATCAATGATGGCACCCGGGCCGGCACCGTGCCGGTCTTCCGTCTGGTGGATGGCCAGCAGCGCTTGGTCACCATCTCGCTCTTGCTCTACGCGCTGGAGCGTTTCCTGGACGGCGACAAAGACCACGCCAATCTGCGCCGCAAAATCCACCGGATGCTGGTCAATCAGGACGAAAGCGAATGTCTTTACTACAAACTGCTGCCCACACTCAAATACGGCGATCGCGCCAGCTACACCGCCATCATCCGGGGTAAGAAACCGCCAGTCGGCGTGGAATCCAAGATTCCAGAAGCTTTTGCCTACCTGTCCACCCAAGTGAGCAACCGCTTTAAGAGTGACGGCATCGATCCCAATCGCCTCTTCAATGTGCTGATGACCAGCCTGCAGGTCGTCTTCATCAATCTCAACCACAACGAACGTCCCTACGAAATCTTCGAGAGCCTGAACTATAAGGGCAGATCTCTGACTCAGGCCGACCTGGTCCGCAACTACATCGCCATGAAGCTGCCGCCCGAACGTCAGGAGCCGGTCTTCACCGAGCTGTGGTCGCCCATCGAGGAGATGCTGCTGGAGAAACGTACCGTGGGCCGCTCCCGCATGGGCGAGCTCACGGCCTTCTTGCGCCACTATTTCGCCTACCTGTCTGGCGTGCTGATCAACAAGGAACACGTCTATTCCCGTTTCCGGGATCGAGGCGAGGCCATGAGTGTAGCTGAGTTCGAGCAGGAGCTGACCACACTCAAGCGCTTTGCAGCATACTACAATCGTTTGCTGCGTCCCGACCACGAACCAAATCTACAGGTGCGGGCTCAGTTGCAGCGGTTGAACATCCTTGAAAGCGCCACTGCCTATCCGTTTCTGTTGTTCATGTACGATGAATGGCAACAGAACCATATCGATCGGAATGCATTCCTGGAAGGCCTGCATATCATCGAGACCTACATGGTGCGTCGTTTCCTCAATCGGGATTCCACCAACTATCTGAATAAGATGTTCCCTGCGCTGGCCAAGGATGTGAACGTTGAAGATTTTGTAGCATCCCTCCGCCAGGCAATAGGCGCCAAGAATGAACCGAGCGACGTGCGACTGCGCCAATCGGCGGAGACCGTCAGCCTCTATCGCAAAGATATCTACACCCGCCAAAAGTTGGCCCTGGTTTTTGACACTATCAATCGGCGCCTGTCGGTTGGCACTGGCGCCTACACCGTGCTTAGCGCTGATCCCACTATCGAGCACATCATGCCGCAAACGCTCACCGCGGCCTGGAAAAGCCAGCTTGGTGACAACTGGCAACAAGATTACGAACTGCTTCACACGCTGGGTAATCTTACGGTGGTGACCCAAGACTGGAACTCGCAATTATCTAACGCCATCTACAAGACCAAACGAGAGAAACTGGCCCAACATGGTTTGAGACTCAATCAAGTCTACTTTGGGGAGATAGCGCCCGAAATTTGGAATGGTCAGGCAATTCGCGATCGGGCGCAGTGGTTGATGGCTAAGGTCACTGA
Source organism: Anaerolineae bacterium (assembly GCA_015486895.1). GTDB lineage: Bacteria > Chloroflexota > Anaerolineae > JAADDB01 > JAADDB01 > S014-12. The sequence goes on along the minus strand of WFQT01000237.1, from coordinate 587 downwards.
GATATGGCCCCAATTGGGTGAGACGGCCGCGAGGTGGGATGAGAAGCCCAAAGCCGTGATTATCTTGGATGACGTTTATCCCGTGAACAGTTGGCGTGATGTCCTGCGCCGAACCGCAGAGGTGGCAGTTCAGTGGTGTGGCAACAAATTTGAGGAGCAGGTCGTAACTGAGTTGCCGACTTACTTTGGCCGCAATCCGTTCACGCATGCGTCACACCAACTGGGCAATGGTTGGTGGCTAAACGTCAATCTCAGCGCTGACTCGATCAGGCAGCTTTGTTCCAACATCATTGAGGCGGCCGGCATCCCTAAAGACGAGTACAATGTGGAGTTGTGGTAGATGAGCACTAAGGCGCCGCAGCTAAGCCTTGCGTTGGTAGCGGATGAGGCGCGTTCCTACACCCTTGACGCGCTGGCTATATTGGGCAATTCGGCCATCTGGACGCGCATCACCCACGGCGAACCGACCTTAGCCCTGCTTTCTTCGGCCAAAGCCCCGGCCGGAGTGCTGCTGGCCGTGCATGATCTGGCCAGGCAATGGCGACAGCATGGTCCCATTATCATCAGCGGGTTCCATGCTCCTGTAG
>WFQT01000236.1 GCA_015486895.1 Anaerolineae bacterium | reverse complement strand
GGTAAACGCACACTTCAGATGCTTGTTACCCTTCTGCTTTTTCAGGCAGCAACTTACTTTTTGCTTGATGCTCAACCGGGCGATATTGCTGATCTCTTAACGAGTAATCCCAAAATTCCGCCGTCACAGCGGGAAGTTCTGCGCCATGAACTTGGCCTGGATAGACCGTTCCAACAACGGTTGGTGGCTTATATTGAAAATTTCTATCGTGGCGATCTCGGTGTTTCTTTTGATCAGTACCCCCGGCCGGTTATGGATATCATAGTGGAACGACTCCCTCGCACTCTTGTCCTTTTCCTCACGGCTAATATTTTGGCTTTTTGGACTGGTTTTGTAAGTGGGAAAATACTTGCTTGGCGTAGGGGTGGGTTTATTGAATACACTTCTACTATCGTTGGTGTGACCCTGTATACAGTATTTACACCCTGGTTCGCACTGATGATGATTTGGCTTTTCTCTGTATATTTAGGCTGGCTGCCGCCGGGTAAATTTCTGGATCCTGTCAAATGGATTAGTGCTCCGGCGGGGATTACAGCCAATAAAGTTTTCATCGGCATGATTTGGGCCGCATCTGCCGTTGTGGTTATTGCTTTTATTGGGTTTATTATTTCTAATTATCTTCCTCCCAAAACTCGCCCATCTGTGCGCTTGGGGAGTTTCCTGGTTCCGGCAGCTTTTGTTCTCTATAATTGGTGGACATCCCCTGCCGGGCCGTACGCCTGGGACATCCTAAGTCACTTGATTCTACCGGTGTTGACGGTCACGTTGATTGCTTACGGCGGTACCATGTTGTTGACCAGAACAAGCATGTTGGAGACGCTGCGAGAAGATTATATCCTCACTGCCCGGGCTAAGGGGTTGCCAGAAAAAGTGATTCGTGATAAGCACGCGGCTCGCAATGCTTTGCTGCCTGTGTGGACCAGCCTTATTTTCGCTTTGGGTGCTTCCATGAGCGGTGGCATTATTACCGAGTCGATTTTCTCCTGGCCAGGTATTGGCTTAACGCTGCTTAATTCTGCCTTGATTGGCGATATACCACTGGCCATGGGCGCATTGACGATGGTTGGTATTATCACACTGCTCAGCCATTTGGTGGTGGATGTCGGTTACGCCTTTCTGGACCCACGTATTCGTTTTTAGAATCAATGGGGGACATGTCAATATTGTATGTCGCACATGTGAAATACGTTTAGGAGTGTAGTCTATGACAAGTGTAGCAGTACGACCTATAAAAGTGACACGCGCTGCTCTGTGGCGGATGCGTTTACAATTATCTTGGCGGGGCTTAAAAACGAATTGGGCGCTGTTTACTGAAAATCCGATTGGCTTGATTGGATTGGGTATTATTGTGTTTTTTGGTTTGTTGGCTTTGCTGCATCCGATTTTGATGCACACAGTTTGGTCTCCGAATATCTACGATCCAGTTTCTGGCTTTGATATGCAAGTACCCATGAGTCCTTCCCCTCCTTCCCCTAGACATTTGCTGGGTACGGACCCTTTGGGGCGGGACGTGTTAAGTCAGTTGATGTATAGCACTCGTTACGAGTTTGGCTTGGGCATTCTTTCTGCTTTAATCACTGTGATCATCGCTACCACCGTGGGTGCTTTTTCTGCCTATTATGGCGGCATTATTGACATGTTCTTTATGCGTTTGGCAGACTTAGTCATTATGGTGCCGTTAATTCCTATTTTGATCGTTTTGGCCGCTTTCAACCCTGTGGGAATGATAGAATTGGGCATTGTCATTGGCCTCTTGTCAGGCTTTGGCGGTACGACGATTGTCATTAAATCGCAAGGATTGGCGGTGAAAGTGAAACCTTATATTGAAGCCGCCCGCATCGCCGGGGGCGGCGACTTTCACATTATTTTCAGCCATATGGTGCCAAACTTGATGCCTCTTTCCTTGCTGTACATGATGTTTGTTGTGACCAGTGCAATTTTCTCGGAAGCGGTTCTCTCTTTCTTTGGTCTGACGCAAATAAAGATGAGCTGGGGATTGATGATTAATACGACCCAAGTTTTCGGCTATTTACTGCGCTTCGACACTTGGTATCTGTTAATTCCTGCCAGTTTAGCGATTACTTTGCTTTGTGCAGCTTTTTACTTTGTTGGTCGTGCTTTGGATGAGGTTGTAAACCCTCGACTTCGCCGGCGCTAAATCGCGGTGACGCGAAGCATTGAGAGGAGTAAATAACAAGTATGGCTGATTATGTTCTTGAAGTGAAAAATTTGACCATGCATTATCGGACCCGTAAAGGCCCTGTTTATGCGGTGGATGACGTGAGCCTATCTGTACAGCGTGGGGAATCCGTTGGTCTGGTCGGTGAATCTGGTTGTGGAAAGACCTCTATTGCCCTTTCTTTAATGAAACTACTGCCTGACAACGCTGAGATCAAGAACGGCGAGGTCTTCATCAATGGAACCGACATTGTTCCGCTTTCGGAAAAGGAACTACGGGAAGTGCGATGGCGGCAAATTTCTATGGTTTTCCAAGCTGCCATGAATTCGCTGAACCCTGTTTATACGGTGGAAGACCAGATAAAAGAAGCTATGCACTACCATTTGCCTGGAATGAGCGATGAAGAAATGGGGCAGAAAATAGACGGTCTATTCCGAATGGCTGGCCTGGATCCGGCGATGAAAAGCCAGTATCCACACCAATATAGTGGCGGTATGCGCCAGCGAGCGGTCATTGCCATGGCTCTTTCTTGTGATCCCGACATTATTATTGCTGATGAACCAACCACTGCACTGGATGTGATTGTTCAGGATGGCCTCTTGAAGAAAATCCATGAGTTGCAACAACGCTTGAACATGGCGATGATTTATATTTCGCATGATATCGCTGTCATTGCCGAGGTCAGTGATAAAGTGGGCGTGATGTACGCCGGCAAAATGGTGGAATTTTCCACCACTGTCAACATTTTCCATCACCCCTTGCACCCCTACACGATGGCTTTGATGTCTGCTTTTCCGAGCATTGTCGGTGAAAAAACGGAGCTGGTTATCTTGCCCGGGGAACCGCCTGATTTGTTGGCTCCTCCTTCCGGTTGCCGTTTTCACCCTCGTTGTCCTTATGCAACCAGTATTTGTAAAGAAAAGGCACCGGAGTTTCGAGAATATGCAGATGGACATTTCGTTGCTTGTTGGCATCCAGGAGGTGAGCAGTCATGACAAACAAAGAGGTACTTGTTGATATCAAGCATTTGTCAAAATTGTTCCCTATGGGTTCGGGTATGTTTCAGCGGTCTAAAGTCTTCGTTTATGCCGTCAGTGATGTGAATCTACAGATTCGAAAAGGCGAGAGCGTGGGGTTGGTTGGTGAATCCGGGTGCGGCAAGACAACGACGGGGAAATTGTTGACGCGTTTATTGAACCCTACTTCTGGCTCTGTTGATTTCCAAACGGAAAATGGCCCTGTTGATATTGCCTCGTTGCGTGGTAAGGCGATGAAAAAATTCCGCCGTCATGTGCAGATGATTTTCCAAGACCCCTATGAGTCGATGAACCCTCGTTTAACAATTAACGATACTGTCGCTGAACCGCTGAATGTGCAAGGCATAGGCTCTTTGGTGGAGCGGGAAGATCGTGTTGTTCAACTTTTGGAGTCGGTAGGGCTGACGCCGGCCTCCAGTTTTTTGTTTCGTTATCCTCACGAGCTTTCCGGTGGACAACGCCAGCGGGTGGCTATTGCCCGCGCTTTGGTGGTTGGCCCCGATTTTGTGGTTGCTGACGAGCCGACCTCCATGCTGGATGTCTCTGTACGTACCAGCGTGATGCAGTTGATGGAGGATTTAGGCGAGAAATTCGGTGTCACATATTTGTACATTACCCACGATATTGCAGTGGCGCGTTACATGAGTGACCGCTTAGCAGTGATGTATTTGGGGAAAATTGTGGAATTGGGGGATACGGAGGAGGTACTACACCATCCTTTGCATCCCTATACGAAAGCGTTGCTCTCGGCAGTGCCGGTCCCTGATCCATTGCATCAACGTGAGCCGGTCGTGATCAAAGGGCAAGTGAGCAAGCCGATCAATCCGCTTCCCCGTTGTCGTTTTTATGAACGCTGTCCTCTGGCGGATAAGTTCTGCGAAACGCACGACCACCCCCCCCTGGAGGACCAAGGCGCCGGGCATTACGTGGCCTGTTATCATATATAGGGCTTCCTATTTCATATGACCTCGTGCTGCATTGCCTACAGAGTCTGTACTTAGAAGCAGCCGCCGGAGGGCGTTTTCGTTAAGGTGGCAGCGGTTTCTGGCGACTGGAAGTTGCAGCAACGCTTGCAAGGTCGCCTGCCGGCGACAGGCTTCCAACCTGTGCCGGCAGGGGGGTGGGTGAGGCTGAAAAACAAATATGATCGCTCCATCGTTTGCCCGTCTGCAAAACTATCAGGTGGATAGAAGAGGGGATATTAAATTGAAGGTGATACGACCTCTACGCTGGCTGCGAGTGGTAGGTATTGCCCTATTGCCGGTGGTGGGTGCAGCTTTATTTGCGATTGTGATGTCTGTTTCCGGCATGACACGTTACGATACTGTCTATTTCACGGAAGTGTACCAGCAGCGTTATGTTTCGCCCGGGGTGGTTGTTCAGGCATTGCAAGAAGCTTTACAAAATGGTGACAATAAGTTGTATGCCGAGCTGACCGGCTTGCGCCACCCGTCTCCTTCCTTGCAGGCTAACCCTAACATTTCATTCGTGATGCTTTTGGAAATTGACAGAGCGCACTACTACCACTATCTTTTTTTTGACGAGAAAAAGATGACTCGGGCAACTTACCATGTTAAAGAGGTAAAGGGCCGTTGGGTTGTCGTGCCGGAAGATTCATTCTTTTACTACGATAGCGGACGCTGGCTTGCCATTTTTTTACCTCTTGCCGGTGTGTGGTGGGGGATATGGATCATTGTCTGGTTGGTACAATTCCTGTATGACTTAGGGGCACGCTATCGTAAGCGACATTTGGATAAGCTGTAGTCTGGCTGTCAGATACTGCAGTGTGTTCGCAGCGATTCTAAACGCTATCTGCCAATTTCTAGAGAAATTGTGTCTCGTTTTAGCCCGCAAGAGATTATTTTCCAGAACAGCACCTGATCTTATCGGGCATAGCCGGGTTCACCCAAAATCGCTTGCTGATCCGGTGACTTCATCGTTGGGCGGTCTTGTCCAGTTTAGGACGCGGCTGTTTCTTGTTCCTGCAATGCCAGTTCCAGCGCCTCGTCAATGGTTTCTACGAGGTCGAATTGCATTTCCTGACGCACTTCTTCCGGCAGTTCTTCTAAGTCCATCTCGTTGCGTTTAGGCAGGATAATTCGTTTCAGTCCTGCTCGGTGAGCGGCTAACACTTTTTGTTTTACGCCACCCACTGGTAGAATCTTACCTCGTAGCGTGATTTCCCCCGTCATTCCCAGGTTCGGTTGCACCGGCCGGCCAGTGAGCAGGCTGACAATAGCTGTGACCATAGTGACGCCCGCCGATGGCCCGTCCTTGGGGATAGCACCGGCAGGAATATGCACATGGATGTCCTTGCGGGCGAAAATATCGTCGTTGATGTTCAGGCTGGGTGCTCGTGAGTGCACGTAGCTTAAGGCGATCCGGCCAGATTCTTTCATTACGTCCCCTAACTGGCCGGTGAGTACCAGATCCCCTTTGCCACTCATGGATGTAGCCTCGATGAAGAGAATATCACCGCCGAAGGGAGTCCAGGCTAAGCCTGTGGCGACGCCGGGGATTTCCACCCTCTCGGCGGCGTCATAGAAAAAGTGCGGCTTGCCCAATAGCTCTTGTACTCTATCTCCGTCGATAATGGCTATGTGCTCCTGTTTCCCCGCAGCGACCTGTACGGCGATTTTGCGACAAACACTGCCGATTTCACGTTCTAAATTGCGGACCCCCGCCTCCCGGGTATACTCACGGATGATAGTGCGCAGCCCATCCTCGCTGAATTCGATTTCGTCGTGGCGTAAGCCGTTAGCCTGGCTTTGCCGGGGCACTAAGTAATTCTGGGCAATGGCGAGTTTTTCTTCCTCGGTATAGCCATCTAACGTCAAAATTTCCATTCGGTCCCGCAGCGGATCCGGAATTGTTTCTAATATATTGGCCGTGGTGATGAAAATCACCTGGCTCAAGTCAAAGTCTACGTCCAAGTAATAATCGCGAAACGCGTGGTTTTGCTGGGGGTCTAATACTTCCAGCAGGGCGGAGCTGGGATCGCCGCGCCAGTCCATGCCTATTTTGTCGATTTCGTCTAACATGAATACTGGATTGCGGGTGCTGGTCCGCTTGATGGCCTGAATAATGCGGCCGGGCATGGCGCCGATGTACGTTCGTCGGTGGCCCCGAATTTCCGCTTCGTCTCGCATGCCACCTAAACTCATGTGGGTGAACTTGCGCCCCAAGGCGCGGGCGATGGAGCGTCCTAAGCTGGTTTTGCCCACCCCTGGAGGTCCAACAAAGCACAAAATAGTGCCTTGGGCTTCGGCGGTGCTGTCCTTTTCTTCCTCCGGCATCTCTAAGCGCCGTTCGTGTACCAGCTTTCGTACGGCTAAATACTCTAAGATGCGCTCTTTCACCTTTTCCAGGTCGTAGTGGTCCTGGTCCAGAACCTGCCGGGCATGCTCGATGTCAAGGTTGTCCTCGCTCAAGTTGCTCCACGGCAGTTCCATCAGCCAGTCTAAGTAAGTTTTGATAACGGAATACTCTGCGGCTTGCGGCGGCATCTGTTGCAGCCGTTTGAGTTCCCGTAGTGCTTCCTTTTTTGCTTCTTCCGACATGCCGGCGGCTTCGATTTTCTGCCGGTACTCTTTGGTTTCATCCTCGGCCTCGGTTTCTTCACCGAGTTCTTTCCGGATTGCTTTCATCTGCTGGCGCAGGTAAAATTCTTTTTGGGCCTGTTCTAATTCTTGCCGCGCTTCCTCCTGGATTTTTTGACCGATTTCCAGCACTTCGATGCGCTGAGTCAAAATAACTCCTAAGTGGTGCAGCTTTTTGCTGAAATCATCCTCTTCCAGCAGTTGTTGTGCTTCTTTCATTTCCAGGCGGACGTTAGAAGCGATGAGGTAGAAGAAAGTGCGCAGATCATCAATTTGGCCTAAGAACTCGTTAAGCCCTTCCGGAGCATTAGACATTAGCTCCAGTAGCCGGCTAGTTTGCTCTAATAGAACTTGCCGCAGGGCTTCCAATTCACTGCTCGGTTCCGGTAGTCTGTCTGGGGCCACGATGGTCTTAGCTTTCAAATAGGGTTCGGTGGCGGTCCAATAGTCGATGCGGAAACGCTCCAGACCCTGGATGATGACCTGTAAAGTATCGTCTGGGGCGCGCATAACTTTGTGCACCCGCGCGATTGTGCCGACGCTATAAATCTCTTCCGGTCCTGGCTCCTCAATGGATGGATCTTTCATGCCCACTAAGCCGATGATTTGCTCCCCTTCCATGGCTTCGTCAATAAGTTTCATGGAGCGGGGAATTCCTACCGATAAAGGCATCACTGTGAAGGGGAAAGCAATGATGTTGCGCAGGGGCAATATCGCTAATTCTTCCGGGTAGTGGATTTCTTCATTTTCGTCTAAGTTTAGCCAGGGGAACACGGTGACCTCCTGTTGAAACGATAACTGGTGTTTGGTTTGCTGCCATTGGTCAGCATGTGTCGTCTCGATATCTGTTTGCTTGGCCGGCGCTGCGTGGCGGGCGAACTGTAATCTTTGCCGCCTGCTGTAGTCTTGGCTCGGGGGAGCAAATTATTGGCTATGCAGATTTTCAATACGCTGTAACTCTCGCAGGGTTAAATACCATTTCTCATCGCGTAGCAAAGGTAAGCGCTGCCGCACACGGCGCAGTTGAGCTATGTCAATGGTAGCTTGTAACAAGGTTTCCTCGAAATAGGGTGCCTGTGCTATCACTTCGCCGTCGGGCGCGTAGACAGCAGAGCCTCCCCAGAAATTGAGCCCGTCTTCCATGCCCACGCGGTTGCAGTGGATGACGTAGTTAGTGAAAAGAGAAGCATAAGCCTGATTGACATTCTCTACGAAATGAGTGCTGTCTAACGCTTTCTGATGGCTTAGCCCCCGGCCGGGGCTGGCAGACAGGTGGATAGAAATGTCTGCTCCGTCTAACCAGAGTAGGTATGGGGAGCTGGCATGCCAGAAGTCTTCGCAGATTAACACGCCAGCCCGGCCAAATGGAGCCTCGAAGGTCCGAAAACGGTCGCCTGCGGCTAAGAAACGCCCTTCGTCGAACAAGGTATAGGTAGGTAGGTAGACTTTGCGATGAACATGTAGTATATTGCCCTGATGCAGGTAAACCGCTGCGATGTAGAAACGGTGTCGTTGGTCTTCCTCTACGCAGCTGAAGATCACGTCCAGGTTGTTCTCGGCGGAAGCCTGGGCCAAAGCGGTCAGGTATCTGTTTTTTTGGTCGTGCAACTGGATGGCGACCGTTGGTACTAAATCGCGCAAGGTGTAGCCGGTCAGGGATAGCTCCGGGAAGATGAGCAATTGTGTGCCGGCTGCAGTTGCTTCTTCTATCCAGCGTAAATGTAAAGATAGGTTTGCCTCCACATCGCCGAGGTGAGGGGCGATCTGAGCTAATCCGATTTGGATCTGCAATGTTTTTCCTCCGCTTAGGTTGTATGATGGCTTCATTATACTTTTTAAAGTGAGTCGCGCAAGCCGACTGCTGGGGAATGTGAACCAAGGCGTGGTGGTATCTGTTTAAAAAGTAGGGGTGAACCATTGTGGTCGCCTATCTGGGCAGGTACAAGACCTGTCCCTACTCAGGATATTGAAAAATTGAGAAGATACCGAACCGGCGATTAAAAGTCTGTACAACCTGTATCATCCGTGAGTTATTCTCGGGGTAGGCTGGACGATCGTTGCATTTTGTTCAGGTGAGAAATATTGTACAGCGAATGTTCGGGGTAATCAGGATATTTCTTTTTTGCTCGATATAGGTGCGATCATTATAATTGCTTTGATGTTACATCTGGACTACTATTTCTTGCAGCCACCTTTTGCTCTTTCTGACTAAATTTATTGGCTTCATCACAGAATGAGAATGCTTGTGAAGGAGAATGTGTAGTGGGAAGTAGAAAGAAAACTATACTAATATCAGTGGTTATCTTGATCCTCATGCTGCTCAGTGCCCTGATTATTAAAATTCCTCTTCCTGAAATTACCATGGTCCCTGAAGTTGTTTTCCGTGTTGGCGGTTTGCCTATTGTGAACAGTTTTATTGCCGTTCTCATCGGAGACTTCTTTATTTTCCTCGTGGTTTGGTTGGGTACTAAGCGAATGTCGCTGATTCCTCAGGGAGCACAGAATTTCGTGGAAATGATCGTTGCCGGTGCCTATGGCTTTGCCGAGGACGTTGCCGGCAAAGAAAATGCCCGTAAATATTTCCCTTTGGTCATGTCCATTTTCCTTTTCGTGTTGGTGTCGAATTGGATGGAGCTTCTTCCCGGTGTTGATACCATTGGGGTGATCCATAAAATATCCGAAGGCCATGGTTATGCGGTTTCGTCATTTCTCGGCGTGCAGAATTTGGTAGCGGCGCCGGGCCATTATCAACTGGCAGCCTTTGCCCGTACGCCCAGCACCGACTTGAATTTGACTATCGGCTTAGCTTTGATCTCGGTCATTTATACGCAGGTTGCCGGTGTCCGGACGCTGGGATTTGGTTATTTTAAGCGATTTTTCGACTTTTCCAGTCCTCTGAATTTCTTCGTAGGTCTGTTGGAGATTATTAGCGAAACTGCTAAGATTATTTCGTTCTCCTTCCGACTCTTTGGCAATCTCTTCGCTGGCACAGTTTTGCTTTTTGTGATGACGTTCTTGATCCCATTGTTCTTAGTTTTGCCATTCTATGGGTTAGAAGTATTTGTGGGTTTTATTCAGGCATTTATATTTGCCGTCCTCACGTTGATCTTCTTGGTTTTGGCAGTGAGTCACCACGGTGATGAAAGTAGCGAAAGCAGCGAGAGCGTGCCTGGTGAGTTAGCGGATTCTTAGAACAAGAAACGTCATGATTTGATAATTTGTTGAAGGAGGAAAGTTTCACATGAGTCTGAATCTTGAATTTCTTAAGTTCCTGGGAGCTGGATTGGCAATCGGTTTGGGTGCTATTGGCCCTGGCATTGGTATTGGGCTCGTTGTGATGGGCGCAGTACAGGCGATGGGACGTAACCCGGAGGCTGCCGGCGAAATTCGTACGAACATGATTGTTGGTATCGCTTTTGCCGAAGCTGTGGCGATTTATGCCTTGGTTGTTGCCTTGCTACTCTTGTTCGTCGGTTAACGATCGTCGTCTGTCCCGAATTGTGAAAACTCGTTAATAACGGCGAGGAGGTGTCTACG
>WFQT01000235.1 GCA_015486895.1 Anaerolineae bacterium | reverse complement strand
TTCGAATTTGACAATTTCATCCTGGGGAACGGGAGAATACAACACGGCTACTCCGGTCCCTTTTATCTTTGTTTGAAACATGCCCTCGCCGCCAAACAATGCTGATGACACGTTCTTTTGCATGGCCGCGGAAATAGATAAACCGGCTGTACCAGCATAAAAGAGGCTCTTGTCCACAATTACACCGCCTTCTTTTTCCTCTATGCGATGCAAGAAAAAGTGTCCAAACGTAGGCTCCAAATATATTTCGCCGGTCCCGTGAATTTCATTTACGAAAAAACTTTCACCCGCTACCATTTTTCTGGTTAAACCCTTCACTAACCCACCGCCGGTGCTCGCCTTGATCGCCAATTTGCCTTTCATAAAATACAAGCCACCCGGCTCAACGCGCACATGCGAGTTATTCAACTTGATCCGAACCATCTTTAAGTGCACGCCGCTCTGGCTCGCGAAAAACAGTCTTTCTGCAGTACGAATATCGGAAGAGCCCCTAAGCTGGGGGTACTGAACGATCTCAACAACAGTGCCATCTTTTGTTTCTATACTATCCAGTGTGTCGAGATTATGGATGTCTAACATTTCGGTACCTCCAGTGAATACCTTGCCTGACCACTCCTTGTACTGTGCTCATGTGTAGAGTATATCCGCTAAGTGGTATCGTACGAATTTCTTCTGGATTACATCCCTGAGCGGATTCAAGACAAACCCGACATTAAAGAACACCTTACTATATTAGTATAACATACAAGCGTCCAGTATGGCAAATACGACTGAACACCGGCAAGCGGTACACCAAAACACTCAATCAACAGAGCCTTCCGTCACCTTCTGGTAAGTCCAGAATAGTGGTGCCAGCTAGCGGAGCTTTCGCATCCCCCTCCTCCCAACCGAACACATGGCGTGCTGTCCGTAGATTGCTCTCAACAACCTTGCGCCACTCGCGATACTAATTGTCGGTCGCAGCAGCCAGGGCGTCGGCACGGCCATGACCAGTCGTCTAATCAAGGTGCCCCGCCGGCAACGCTGCACCACCGTCGGCCTGGAAACACCCATGTCCAGGACTTTTCGTCCAACCAGGTTCCTTCAAGGTGCTGGTAAGTTGGACATCGTCATTTCCGCTCATGTTGCCGCGAGGAGGCGTTGGCGTACCCAGTAGCAATGACACGGTTTCCTATCTCTGACCTACCAGAACAAATCTGAATGCGAACCCGTTCTGATAAGCACTATCTCGCTCTCGGCCAACTCATAGATCAACAGCCAGTCGGGCTCCAGATGGCATTCCCGCGTACCTTTGTACTGTCCAACCAGAACATGATCTTGATACTCCGGGGACAGTCTTTCACCGTTCACCAGCCTTTCCAGCACGCGTTTCAGCTTTTTCAGGTCCTTGCCCTGTCGTTTGATCCGTTTGACGTCCTGCTCAGATTGCGATGTTCTACTGATTGCCTTCATCAGATACCGAGATCATCCAACAGATCGTCGAGCGTATTGAAGCTCTTGAGGCCTCGACGCGCTTGGGCCTGCGCCAACGCTTTCCTGGTCGTTTCGTTGGGCACCCGTACAGCAAAAGGCAATCCTCGCTCCAACTCCACCTGCTTGTAGAACAGCGTGATAGCCTGCGTAGCCGTCAGGCCCAACTCGTGAAATACTTCTTCGGCACCTTGTTTTAGCTCCGGGTCAATCCTGGCTGAAATGATAGCTGTCTTGTTCCCCATAAAGCACCTCCCACTAGATTTGTATAGCTATTGTATATACATAATACCATAGATAGCTATCAAAAGCAATGATCCGACTGGCGTGTTCAGTGTCAAGCAGCGAGATTGCAGATATTGGTTTACTGGTTATGCTCATTGTTTAGTACGGCGCAAAAGAAAGGCATACTCCTGATAAAAAAGGAAGCCAACGAGCAGGTGGGCACCACGATTCCAGCACGTGCTATATTGAACATGGTAGGGGGATCGATATTCACTGCTGTCAAGGGCAGTTCTGAGTCCTTTATAGTCCCTCCACCATCGCAGCGACTTTTGCCTCGTCCGGGTATAGATACCTCGCTGTGGTGGTGATATTCTCGCGACCAAGGAGCAGGGCGAGCGTCGCCAGATCGACCCCTTGTCGCAGTGCCCGCGTGGCGTAACTGTCTCGCACCGTGTGAGGCATGACGCTCCGACCAGTTCTCACCGATCGCCCTGCTCTTGCTACGGGCCGTTGCACATCCCGGGACCACAACTGTGTTCGACGGTTTTCTTCACGAAATCTTCCCTATCCGCACAACTGTTGCGTCAACCAACCAGGATCTACGGAGGCGCAATTAACGTGGCGTACATGTTTTCAGAAAGATGGGGTACTCCCTCCATTGTTACCGCAACTTGCAGAAAATCGCAAAGGTGATTATGATTATTGTTGATAATGTGTCTTGAATAGGCCTGTTAGCCGCCGTGTTTAGACCTGTCAATGCGTCTGAGCTCTCGACGAAATGACAGGGCATTGCTAAAGACCACTTGACGCATTGTCAACTATTCCACAGGGCCCGCCGTGGTCACGATCCTCAGGCCATGGGAAAGCTTTTCTGTTTTTCTGCAGTTTTATTTGTACCCAGGATACTATTTTTTTGTCTGATGGCAACGGAAGCGCGTGTACAGTTC
>WFQT01000234.1 GCA_015486895.1 Anaerolineae bacterium | reverse complement strand
TGTGCAGCAACGAGGAAAAAAGGGTTATGCCTACGGACACGCTCACAACCGTGTAAACCGCTTCCGTGTTTATGAGCGTAGCGCCCAGTATTTCAGTTACTGCCATTTAATTTTTCACCCGAAGAATTGTTTGAGTGCTGGATGCATTTCCATCATCTGGCTTTGTGCGAGCTCTTCGTACAGCCTATATAGTATGCCGACACTAAGCAATATTCCAGTTCCGGTGCCAAGCGCGCCGGTTATGTCCGCGAAAGCGGCCAGCAACCCGACCGCCCCCGATCCAACGATTGTGATGACGGGTATGTATCTCTCCAACACTCTCTCGATAACCCGCTTGTCACGCCGGAATCCAGGCACAGAAAAACCAACGCTCTGCAGCTGGTCTGCTACCTGCGAGGGTCCCATCCCCGTTGTCTCCACCCAGAACAGCCCGAACACAATACACACAGCAACAAGTATGATGGAATACAACAATAAGTGTACAAGCTCCAGCGGAATAAACCCAAGCACAGTATAGGTCGGATTCAATATGTACTGGTCAATTGCAGAGGCAGTGCCCACTATCCCATATGGTGCCCGCACTAAATAGGCAATGGGGAGTGTCAGCTCATGAAGATTCAAGCTAAGCACAAAATTGGACAATGGCTGTCCCTGCGCACTGAACGCACCCAAGAGAGGATAGCCCCATTTGTTCAATAGGCTTGAGAACAGCTGGACATTGGCGAACAATGCCGCTGCAAGTATCACAGGCAAGTTTGACACATAAAAAAACTTCAGCGGATACCTGCCGCCAACACCCCGTATGCGGCCGAGAGTCAGGGGGATTTCTATCCGCATGGACTCCGCATACACCACTCCAAGGAAAACGACAATTGTGAATATCACCGGAGCTATGAGATCGAAGTTCATCACACCCGACGAAATCATCTGTTTCAAGAATGTGAACAACAGACCACTGCCAGGATCAAACGCCCTGAATACTATTGTTTGGGACACGCCCGCAACAATAAACAGCCCGATCCCGGAACCAAAGCCGTATTTCGATATCACTTCATCCAGATATAACAGTATGATTGAGCCAAACGCTATTTGTATGAGCACCAGCACGGCATTCAGTTGGAAAAGCCCACCAATCAACGGAATCGGAAGCACAGATATGGAGCTGGGGATTATGGGCAGGAAGCCGCTGAATATATATATGGCTGCCTCAAAGAAACAAAACAGTATGGAACCTAATTTTTGTATCCCCTGGTATCGTTCTTTGTCAATTTTAAGTATCTCGGCACCCGCCAACAATTGAAGGATGATTGATGCCATAACTATGGGCCCGATTCCAAGTGTTGCCAATGAGCCTATTTTAGATGCCAAGATGGTATGCACACTTTCCAGGAACCCCACACGCTGCAGGACATCCGTCCGTTCTTTAGCCAGTTGTTGGTACATGGCAGGATTCTGTGCACGTATGGAATCAAGTTTCCCCGGGGTTAGCATGCCAAGCGGGCTTATTTGGCCGAGTATGAAAAAAATTAGAATGCCTGCGATAACCCACATCATTCTCTTGTTGAATGCCGGTTTCTTTGCCGGTTGTTTCACTTCCGGAAGAAGCTTTATTACCGGGTCAAGGAATTCTAACGCCATTTTCTCACACCATCAAAGCTTTGCCACCAGCGCCTTCTATTTTTTCCTTCGCACTGGCCGTAAATGCCTTCGCCTTGACGGTGATTGCCTTTGTGACATCCCCACGCCCGAGAACCTTCTCAAATCCAAGGCTGACGGCATTTACCTCGTCCTTGCCATTGGTTACAGCCCACTCATTTAAATATCCTATGTTGATTGTTTTCGGTTTCTGTTTACCATTCATCGATTCGGCTCCGAAATGGTCGGGCATATTCTTTATTATCCAACTGAGCTTGTGCTTGTTCGAGCCGGCAAGCCCTCTGCCACTGCTACGCCTTCGGGACCCCTTTTTCCCACGCCCGCAATTCCGGGTACCGCGGTGCGCCGTCCTTATTTTCCTCTCTTTTTGCGCCATTATATCATCCTCGCAAGCAGCTTGTTTATCTCTTTTCCCCTGTTTCCAAGAGAGCCATGTTTTGCGAACTGTTTCTTTATGGCGGCGTAGCCCTTACGGGGGGGAGACAACCTAAACAC
>WFQT01000233.1 GCA_015486895.1 Anaerolineae bacterium | reverse complement strand
GGGCTATGCTTAGCGCCCTGCGTCTCAGCGGCTCTATGTCGTGTCATACGTTGAATTCTATTTTCAAGGGAGTTATCATGAGCCTACGGCACACCACAGCGAATGAAAATAAGGTCGACTTCAGTTGAGGATTCAGGTCAGAAGAGGGTAAACTTAAGGCACAGGTTGGTCGAAGGTCGAAGTTTCGATGGTGCTGAGAGCTTGAAAGGGAGTTTGATCTGGGTACCCGAGGGAAGCACTGACTGTTGCTGCGAGCACGTAGAGGAGAATCCGAGCCTGGAGGGTATCTGTCCAGCCTGAATCAATAACAAGGAGGAGACAGATGAGGATTATTTATGAGCGAGTGGCGGGGTTGGACATTCACAAGAAGACAGTGGTGGCGTGCCGGATGCGGGTGAATGCAGAACAGCGGCTGGAATGGGAAACTGAGACCTTTGGCGCGATGACTAGCGATTTATTGAAGCTGCATGACTGGTTGAGTGAGTGGGACTGTGAACAAGTGGCGATGGAGAGTACGGCAGACTATTGGAAGCCAGTATTCAACTTGTTGGAAGGTGATTTTGAGGTTTTTCTCGTTAATGCACAGCACGTGAAGAAGGTGCCGGGTCGCAAGACCGATGCGTCAGATGCGGAGTGGTTAGCGGAGTTGATGTTGCATGGTCTACTGCGAGCGAGTTTCATACCGGCGAAACCGCAAAGGGCACTACGGGACCTGACCCGCTACCGGAGTGTATCAGTTCGGGAACGATCACGCGTGGTGAATCGGGTGCAGAAGTTGTTAGAAGGGGCCAACATCAAATTGGGGAATGTGGTCACCGACGTAATGGGAGTATCGGCCCGAGCGATGTTGACTGAGATTGCGGCTGGTAAGACAGATGCAGCAGAGTTGGCGGAACTGGCAAAGGGACGGTTGCGAAACAAGCTGCCAGAGTTGGAAAAGGCGCTAACGGGCATAGTAGAGAAGCACCATCGTTTCCTTTTGGCCCAACAATTGGCGCATATTGATTTTTTAGACGAGCAGATAGAAGCGCTGACGGAGGAAATCGCCCGCCATTTAAGGGAGATGGATGACACCTCCAAGCCAGATGCTGGTGGTACCCGCAAGCCGGATGCTGACAAGGCCAGCGACAGGCAGGGGGTGCAAGATCAGTCGCAGGCTAAAAGGCCACCGCATTGGACTGAAGCGATTGAATGGCTTGATACAGCTCCGGGCATCAACCGACGGACAGCGGAAGTGCTATTGGCGGAGATTGGGGTCGACATGCGTCAATTTCCAACCGCTGATGATTTGGTTGCATGGGCAGGTTTCGCACCGGGCAATCATGAAAGTGGAGGCAAGCGTTATTCTGGACGCGTGCGTAAAGGGAGTCGAGCTGTCAGGGACATCATCAGCCAGGCCGCCTGGGCGGCAACGCGTACCAAAGGTACATTTCTCAAAGCTCGTTATCATCGCCTGGCAGCCCGGCGAGGCAAAAGGCGAGCGATCATCGCGATAGGGCGCTCCATGCTAATTAGCATTTGGTACATGTTAGCTCGGCATGAACCGTATCACGACTTAGGCAATGATTATTACGACAAGCGGAAGAAAGAAAGCAAAGTTGCTTATCTTTCCAAACAATTGGCGAAACTCGGCTATTCAGTACGTATCGAGCCGATTTCTGCTGCTTGAGAAGTTTATTTTCAGAGTATCCGGTAAAAGTCAAATTACGAGTTAAGGGTTTCGGAGGCTGAAAATAAGGTAGGGGACAGCTTCCCGAGTGTTATTGAACTTTAAAAATTAGCCCGGGTTCAGCAATATTAAGTTGAGGTGTAGCCAGCTATAAGGAGCTACTCCGTCCGTATGTTACGGTCGGCTCGTTCAGGATCAAGTGGCGGCTTCCTCCTTCAGGCAAGCTCGTTGGCCTTTGTGTAGTAGGGCAAAGATCAAGCGAACGGCCTTACGTGCAGTGAGAGTCAAAGCGCGTTTGTGCCTGTGAGTCCGCACCTCGTTGAATTTGCGGCGATAGTAAGCCGTGTAGTCGGGGTCATAGCGCTGCAAAGTATGTGCTGCTTGTATTAACCAGTAGCGGAGATGGGTATTGCGTTCTCTAGCCAGTGAGCGGTCATCGGCCTGGAAGCGTCCAGAGTCATTTTGCGGCCACCAGAGGCCGGCGAGTTTGGCTATGGCAGCTTGTCCGTCGCGATAAGTGCGGGGGCGAACGCGTTTAAGTTTGCGGTCAAACTTGGTTCCAGTGATGAAACGGCGTGTATCCTGAATTTCGCTGAGACAACCAGCGACGAGGATAGGACCGAGGCCGCGCTGTTTGAGGGCAAGGTTAGCTTCAGGCAAGCTTTGTAATTGCTGAGTAATGAGTTGGTGCATCATTTTCTGGTTGTCCGACAGAAGACGGATGCGTTCCACAGAGCGTTGCACAATAGCATGTAGAGCTGCAGTCAAAGGTTTGGGCAGCGGATAAGATTGTTTAGCCGCTTGGCGCAGTTCTTCGGCAGTATGCTTAGGGTCAGAGAGCGTATTGCCGGAATAGGCGCGGAGTTTGTCGCTTAGATCATCCAAGGGCATATCAGCCAGAGCCTGTATGTCGTCAAACTCATCAAGGATGTGCAGGCTGGTAACGCCGAAAAGGTCGGAGAAAGGGTCAAGGCGTTGGTAATCGCTGGCAGATACGGAGAGGATGGAACGTAGGTAGGCTTTCTCAGAAGCCAGCAAATGGACGGTTCGCTCATAAGCGCGGGTCAGAAAACGCAAAGGCAAGTAACGATCATTGAGTTGATAGAAGTGATCGTTAGCGGAGACCTGGTAATAGCGGCCGATTAATTGGGGATCAAGCGAGTCATTCTTATCCTGTTCTGGTGATGCCTGCCGAAAACGTTTAACGTATAGGGGATTCAAGAGTGCCAGTCGTGGATGGTAGGGAGCTAAGTCAGCATCGCGAGTGAGGCTGTAAAAGAAGGACAGCCAATAGGAGCCAGTAGACTCGGCTACGGCTGTTAATTGGACGTCTGGCAGTTGAGCCAACTCAGCCAACAAGTCAGCTTTAAGTTGTTGGTAGCCGGGCCAGTTGTTATCATAGGCTCGGTGCGGCCATTGCCAGCCGGGACCAGTGGTTCGCAAAGCGACATCTAACTGGTCGAGGCTGACATCAATACTGAGAACGGTGTCTATCATAACGTAACCTCCTAAGGTGAAATTGGATGAAACGGTCGGTTACAACGGGGTACGTCCCAGACCCACCCGCCGGCAACAGCCTCGTGCTAATAAGAGCCTGTCCGCCAGGCAAGGGACAACCGCCGCTCCCGGCTAGGCCGGGCTACTACAAGCGGTGCTTCCCTAGTGGATGCACACAATCCGCGTGAGAAACGCACGGCGGGGGCGGGGACTACAAACTCTGATAGAAGACTCCGGTAAACACCGGGCAACAAGGAGTGAGTGAACTCCCGCACCACCGACAATTCATCGTCATGAATTGTACCGTATTTCTGGGGCGTACCCCATTGCAACTGACGATTTCTGAATATATCTTATACGAGGAGGGACCATTCACAACGGGGCGGGAATAATTCCCGCCCCGCACAAAACTTACTCATCTTCAACAACTGTCGCCTCAACTACCACGGTGAAAGTAAACTGCCCTGAACTGTAGTCCACCGTCACCGTATCGCCGTCGCGGACTTCCCCTTTGAGGATTTTCATTGCCAACGGGTCCTGAACACGGGCTTGAATCACCCGCTTCAGTGGCCGAGCTCCGTAAACTGGATCATATCCTTCTTGCACCAGCGCTCGTTTCGCTTCCTCTGTTAGCACGATACTGATCTCCCGTTGCGCCAACAGACTCCGCAGCCGTTGCATCTGGATATCGACAATTGCCATCAGGTCGGTCATAGTCAACGGCTGGAAGACAATGATCTCATCCACCCGGTTCAGGAACTCCGGCCGGAAACTTTGCCGCAACACTTGCAACGCTTGCGCTTTCGCCTTTTCAAACAGCTCACGGAACGTCTTTTCAGCCACACCTTCAGGCAAATTAGCCAAGTACTGGCTGCCCACGTTGCTGGTCATAATGATGACCGTGTTCTTGAAGTCCACGGTGCGCCCTTTGCCATCAGTCAGCCGGCCATCGTCCAGCACCTGTAAGAGAACATTAAACACCTCCAGGTGCGCCTTTTCGATTTCGTCGAAGAGCACCACGCTATAAGGCCGCCGCCGCACTGCTTCCGTCAACTGGCCGCCGGCTTCGTGGCCCACGTAACCCGGCGGTGCGCCGATGAGCCGGCTAACCGTGTGTCGTTCCTGGTACTCACTCATGTCGATGCGCACTATGGCATCCTCATCGTCGAAAAGGAACTCTGCCAACGCCCGGGCCAGTTCTGTTTTACCCACGCCGGTAGGACCCAAGAAAATAAAGCTGCCGATGGGGCGATTCGGGTCTTGCAAGCCGGCTCGCGCTCGCCGCACAGCGTTGGCCACCGCCCGAATGGCGTCATCCTGGCCAACCACACGCTGATGCAGTCGTTCTTCCATATGGATCAGCTTTTCCACTTCACCTTCTATTAGCTTGCTCACCGGAATGCCAGTCCACTCGCTGACAATCTTAGCAATATCCTCAGCGTCCACTTCTTCTTTCAGCAAGCTGCCTTTAGCCTGAAGCTGTTGCAGCCGGGTCAGTGCTTCTTCCCGCTTCGATTCCAACTCCCGCAGAGTGCCGTAGCGCAGCTCTGCAGCTTTGCCTAAATCCGCCTCTCGTTCTGCTTGCTCGATCTGGTGGCGCACCGACTCAATTTGCTCTTTAATCTGGCGCAAGGTCATGATCGCTTCGCGTTCTGCCTGCCAGCGGGCCGTTAACTGCTTACTTTCCTCCCGGAGGTTGGCCAATTCGCTCTCAATCTTAGCCAGCCTTTCCTTAGAAGCAGCATCTTTTTCTTTCTTCAACGCCTCCCGCTCAATCTCCAATTGCATGATCTGCCGGTCGACATCATCCAACTCTGCCGGCTTAGAATCAATCTCCATCCGCAGACGGGCAGCCGCCTCGTCGATCAAGTCGATTGCTTTGTCGGGCAGAAAACGGTCGTTAATATAACGATGGCTCAATGTCGCGGCAGCAATCACAGCGCTGTCAGTAATGCGCACACCGTGATGCACCTCATATTTCTCCTTCAACCCCCGTAGGATGCTAATCGTGTCTTCCACGCTGGGCTCACCCACATAAACCGGCTGGAAACGTCGCTCTAAAGCCGCGTCTTTCTCAATATAACGCCGGTATTCATCTACCGTGGTGGCACCGATAGCGTGCAACTCGCCGCGGGCCAGCATTGGCTTGAGCATATTACTGGCATCCATGGCACCCTCGGCCGCACCGGCGCCGACGACAGTATGCAGCTCATCAATGAACATGATGACCTGTCCTTCCGCTTCTTTGATCTCTTTGAGCACTGCTTTTAGGCGCTCCTCGAACTCGCCCCGGTACTTCGCACCGGCCACTAATGCGCCCATGTCTAAGGCGACAATGCGCTTCTCTTTCAGGCTTTCCGGTATGTCACCCCGCACGATGCGCTGAGCTAACCCCTCCACAATAGCGGTCTTGCCCACGCCCGGATCGCCGATGAGCACTGGGTTGTTCTTAGTGCGCCGGCTGAGGATCTGAATAACCCGCCTGATCTCCTCGTCCCGCCCGATAACCGGATCCAGCTTGCCTTGCCGCGCCATCTGGGTCAAATCGCGGCCGTATTTCTCCAATGCCTGGTATTGCACCTCCGGGTTGGGCGTGGTGACCCGTTGGCTGCCGCGAATGCTGGCCAATGTTTGCAGGATGCTATTGTAATCCACGCCGTGCCGGGCTAACAGCTCCCGAACCGACCCGGCGGTCGGCTGAGCCATCGCCATCAGGATGTGCTCCGTGGAAATATATTCATCTTTCATGCTGGCAGCGATCTTTTCCGCCTCTTCCAGGATAGCATTAAGCTGCCCGGAAAGCCCCACCTGCGTTGCAGCACCGTAAGAGCGCGGCCGCGTATTCAGCTCCTGCTGCAAATCTTGTAGCAACATGTCAGTAGGGGTGCCCATGTGCGCCATGATAGCCGGCACGACGCCCCCTTCCTGTTGCAGCAAAGCCAGAAGCATGTGCTCCGGCCAGATTTCCGGGTGATTGTATTCGCCGGCTAAGTGCTGCGCCTCTAAAACAGCTTCTTGTGCTTTCTGGGTATATTTATCTAAACGCATTGTGCTCTATTCCTCCTCTTTCAGTTTATACAGGTATAAATCAAGATATTCTCACTTTAAGCTAATTCTGTCAGATAACGCTATGCGATTCATTAGCGTTGTGTTAGTTTTCGTAGGCGCAAAGGATTAATGAACCATGCCAATATCTTCAAACGCTTTGGCTTTTGGAAGATTGCGCCCTTCCGGTCTTTCTGCTATAATAGGCAGTATGTTATTGCCTAATTTGCCCTTCATAGGGTAGTGATGGCCTAACTACAGCTATTGAAACTGATAGCAAAGTGCTTCTTCGCCACCAAAAACCTATTATGAACACAAAGGAAGGCAAGTCTCTTGAGATAGTCTCTTGTTTCTGGCGGACATAGCAGACTACACCCATTTGCGGTGGAGTCCAAAGCTCGCTCTTGGCAATGACTCGTTGAGAAGACACTGCCAAGATGGGTATTAGGGTGTTTATTGTACACAGACAATCTGTGTATCACCTCTCTATAGGCCAATAGTGTCCCCCTATCGTAAATTGCTGAATTGTTGTAACATGAACCAACGATTAAAGTCACGGCAACAATTACGGAACTTGCCTGCACAGGTATGAATCCAGTCGCCGGAGGGCAACTTTATAGGTGTTGCCGCGACTTCCAGTCGCCGAAAAACGGTGAATAGGGTTGTGACAGCAATTTGTGAAGGTGCAATAGGAAGAGAGGTTACGCTTGTGGGAAGCATAGCAACATCATGAGAGCTTGGTATTTAGTCTATACAAGACCACACTGGGAATACAAGGTAGCTTCTTTTATGCAGGAATCTCTAAATTTGGAGGTTTACTTGCCCTTGTGGTCGCGAGAAGATCATGAAGAAACTGCCGTACCCTTCTTTCCGAACTATTTATTCGTCCGCGTGGACCTGATAGAATTTCCCATCCGGTTATTCTGGCAAACACCTGGTTTGCGCCGTTTGCCAAAGTTTGATAATCAATTATTACCAGTACCCAATGATATCATTGAGGAAGTCCGCCATCATCTGGCAAAAACAAGAGGCGAAACTTACGCCAGAGGGCAACTTTTCCACCAAGGTGATCGCGTTGTCATCACCAAGGGGCCACTGAAGGGTAAAGAAGCTCTGTTCGACAAACGACTTTCCGGTGATGATAGAGTACGTATCCTGCTGAACCTATTAGGGCGACAGGTGCCAGCGGAAGCTCCTCTGAGGGCATTGGAAAAGCTACAATTTGTAGTGCAAGCACCACGTCCTCCCCGGCGCACCCGAGGCCGGGGGCGTCGCATCAAACAGCGAACACGATTGCGTCCACCATCAACATCCCGATAGCTTTAGAACGACACCGCAAGCCGGGTGGACAGACAAAATTTCCACCCGGCCACGCGGGGGCCAAAAGGGTATAGCTGTACTCAACTGTAGAGCTCAATGCCAATGATGAAAGTGCAACCCATACCGGCTGACAGTCGCCACGGGCGGATGCACACCTGAGCTTACTCTTCCTCGTCCACTAAAGTGAACTCCCAACCACACATGAAGTCCCGAGGTAAGTCATCGGGGGGGCAAGCAATTACTTTAGTCCGGAAACGAGGATCAATGGTCTTGGCGAAATTAGTAAATTCCATCACTCCCACCGACTTGCATGGGAAAAGGGGACGATTATCCCGCTGGCGAGCGCTTTGTACACGGCAAGTCACATTGTAGAAACGCAGTGTCCGCTCATCAACCACTTCCAACCGGTAGTGGTTGAGAAAAGCGTACATGCGTAATTGCAACGCTTTCGCCAATGCCGGCACGCCTCCCCCCGGCTCAATGTTATGCCGACGCATCAGCCGCTTGGCCTCAACAACCGTGAACCGTTCCCATGCCGCGGTGTCCAACTCAATAGCCGTCTCCATGTCGAATTTCGCCTCGGCGGCTAAAAACCAGAGGCCATCATGAGCCAGCCAGTTCTTGGCGAAATCCGACAGCATCTCTACCAGCGTTTCCCGTGGTAGTTCTTGCAATAAAGCTTCGTTATCCATGTTCACTCCAACTCAAAGATTTTGTATCATCTCAATGATTAGGGGCGTTCTCTCGCCCTCCGAATAAATCGGGGGCTCAAGGCGTGCCGCCAAGCGTCCTCCTACGGGGACGGAATCGGGGGAGGGCGGGTGGAGGCTAACCATGGGCCACAGAAGCCCCAAATTTTGCGAAGCAACTTCTTGAAGAGCTATCGGTGGGCAATAACGGTATCACCTCAGGTTATTGAGAAGGTACTCATTTCAAGCCATTTAGCGACCCAGCCACTGCGGTGACCGTTTTTCCAAAAAAGCCAACATCCCTTCTTTTTGATCCTCGCTGGCAAAGGTCAGATAGAAATTGTGGCG
>WFQT01000232.1 GCA_015486895.1 Anaerolineae bacterium | reverse complement strand
GTACCGGATGAATTCGGCACGCCAGGCGGGCTGACGGCCGCCGAACCAAGTGTTGGCGTGGTGAGGATGTCCTTTCAACGAAAGGGTGATCAGGACCGGAAGACATTCGGTTCGCCGCCGAAGGCGCCCCAAGAGCCGGATTCATCCGGTTGGTATATGAAGCGGAAGTTCATCTCTGTGGAGGAAATATGCCTGAACAAAAACCAATGCAGGATCAGTGTCACATTTTAATAGATGGCAGCCGGGCTGCAGAGCGTATCCTGCAAGCATTGATGAGCGTACGCGTGGAACACGGCCTTGATTTGCCGTCCGTCTGCCTGCTGCGCTTCCAGGATGACGATCTGGCCTTAGTGGACAGTAATGATTTCGATGTGGGGCGGACGATACACGTGGAAATGGGACAGGGAAAAAAGCTCAAACCGGTGTTCAAGGGGGAAATAGTTGGGCTGGAGATGGAGCCGACTTCCCGAGGATCCATGGTCATGATCGTCAAGGCTTACGACAAGTCCCACCGGCTACATCGCGGGCGCAAAACGCGTTCTTTTGTCCAGGTCACCGACGATGACATAGCCAAGAAAATTGCCCGAGAGGCTGGATTGCGTCCCGATGTGGAGAGCACCTCAGAGGTGTACGACTACGTTATCCAGGATAATAGCACCAATTACCGTTTCTTACGAGAACGCGCCGAGCGGATTGGCTTTTCCATGTGGGTTGGCGACGGCAAGCTCCACTTTCGCCGGGTGGCAGCACCAGGAGGACAACCAATTAGCCTAGAATGGGGCAAAACGCTGCAAAAGTTTCATCCTGCGCTCAGTGTCGGCAAGCAGGTCAGCGAGGTGGTGGTGCGGGGGTGGAATGTCAAGGAGAAAAAAGCGATTGTCGGCCGGGCCACAAACGGCCGGGCTGAAGCGCAAGTCGGGCAAGAGAAAAACGGCGGCGATACGGCGAAAGATGCCTTTGGCGATGCCTCAGCGGTGGTGGTAAATCACCCTGTGCACACGCAGGCAGAAGCTGACGCCCTCGCACAAGCACTGCGCGACGAATTGAGCGGGCAGTTCGTGCAAGCGGAAGGAGAAACAACCGGTACGCCGGAGCTTCTCCCCGGCTTGCAGGTGGAAATCAAGAACGTGGGCAAACGGTTTGGTGGGCGCTATTTTGTCACTTCGGTAGTGCACACCATCAGCAACAACGCGCCTTACAAAACTTATTTTACTGCCAGCGGCAGCAAAGCGCACACATTTCTCGATTTGATGCAGCCGGAGGAGAAAGCTTTACGGGGTATTTCCATGGGTATCGTCACAGACAATAAAGACCCGGACAAGTTAGGGCGCGTCAAAGTACAATTTCCCTGGTTAGATGATCAAGCGGAGAGCACGTGGGCCCGGGTCGCGATGCCCATGGCTGGCAAAGGACGCGGTTTCTTCTTTCTGCCGGAGGTTGGTGACGAAGTGTTGGTAGCATTCGACCACGGTGACATGAACTTCCCGTACGTGCTGGGTGCCATCTGGAACGGCAAGGATAGCCTACCCGACGGCGCAGATAGCGCTGTGGATGGCAGCGGCAAAGTGGTCAAGCGTATCATCCGTAGCCGCGCCGGCCATACCATCATCTTGGACGATGCGTCCGGTGGTGGTGGCATCACCATCGAGGACAAAAAGGGGAATAAAGTAGTGATGGATTCTGCTCGGAATAGCCTCGAAGTGATCGCCAAAGGCGATTTGACAATTAAGGCCGGCGGCAAAGTTATCATCAAAGGAAAAAGCGGCGTCGAGGTAGATTCGGAGCAAGGGAAAGCTATTGTCAAAGGCGCCATGGGCGTCGAGATCGAGACCCAGCAGGGCAAAGCGATCCTGAAAGGTACGTTGGGCATAGATGTAGAAAGCGCCACGGGGCAGGTCAACGTAAAAGGTTTGCTGATCAACCTGAATTGAGAGGAACGAGGAATCGGGGAGTCGGCATGGGCTTGCGGCACAGTACGGTGCATGAAAATGGCTCGGTACGGTGATCGGAGGCGAGGCTTTAGGTCGCGGAGCGGCTGAAGCCACGTTGCAGGGGCGAGAAGTTCAACTTCTCTCAGAAGTTGAACTTCTTCACTGCGTGGTCACAGCCTCGACACGGCATTTTCAGGGAAGCTATCATGAGCTTACAGCGCACCACAGCGGATGAAAATGATGTATCATTCAGGTGGTCATCGCGCTGTTAGCCACTCGTGCGGTTTTCTGACCTGAATTTTTGATCTGCGTGCGGAGCCTGCGTCAATCTGCGTTCTAATTGTTTTTTGGCTGCGTCTCAGCGGCTCTGCGTAAATTATTTTCGGAGGGGAACAAGGGCAGATGAACAAAGATTTCTTGGGTCGTGGTTGGGCGTTTCCGGTGGGCGTGGATAGCCGGGGCGGGATAGCTATGGCAGGCGGTCAAGAGGATATTGAGCAGTCCATCCGCGTCATTATGGAGACCGCGCCGGGCGAGCGCGTCATGCGCCCAGAGTTCGGCTGCGGCATCCACAACTTGGTTTTCGCACCCAACAGCCCTACAACTGCTGGCCTGGTCGCGTACCACGTTCAAGAAGCTTTGGGGCGCTGGGAACCGCGCATCAAGGTAGAAGCAGTGAACGTGCATCCTGACCAGAATCGGGATGCCGTCCTGCTCATCGAAATTCGCTACACTGTGCGGAAAACTAACGACCGCCGCAACCTAGTCTATCCTTTCTACCGCATACCGGAGGAGGAATGACACAAGCCGCCAGCCAATAGCCGATAGCGGTTAGCACGTTGTCAATGATTTTCCAACTGCTGGCGGCTCACGGCTCACTGCTAACGGCTGTTAGATTGATGGGGAGTGTGAAGATGACATTGCCAACGCCAAAATTAGACGACAGGTCTTTTCAGGATATCGTAAACGAAGCTCGGGAGCTAATTCCCAGGTATTGCCCGGAGTGGACGGATCACAACCTTTCCGACCCCGGCATCACGATGATCGAGCTTTTTGCCTGGATGATGGAAATGCTCTTGTACCGGCTGAACCGCGTGCCGGATAAGAATTTCATTACTTTTCTTGACCTTATCGGCGTGCGGTTGATGTCACCAGCCGCGGCCAGGGCCGACCTCACTTTCCGGCTTTCCGCACCGCAACAGGAGCCAGTAATGATCCCCGCTGGCACAGAGGTGGCCACGGTGCGCACCGGCAGCACGGAAGCGATTGTTTTCAGCACCGATCACGATTTGCCCGTTGTACCGCCCACAGCCATCTACTTTCTGGCTTCGCCGGACGACAGCAGCTTCCAGGATTACTCCGATTCATTGGTGCGGCTGTCACCGCTGTTTCCCGTTTTCGAGGAGGTGCCTAAACCGGGGAACGCTTTCTACCTGGGTTACCAGGAAGACCTGGCAGGAAATACATTAGCAATCTCCTTTCGGTGCGCTACGGAAGGGGTCGGCATAGATCCGGACAACCCGCCGCTGGCGTGGGAATGTTGGGGCAAAGAGGCGCAAACATGGGTTCCCGTGCCTGTCCTCCACGACGGTACCGGCGGATTGAACCGCCGCGGCACGGTGGAACTGGCGCTGCCGCATGATTTTGGCGCTGCGGACGTGGGACTCAAACGGGCACACTGGGTGCGTTGCCGGATCACGGAGCCCGAACCGGAACAGCCAATGTATACGGCTTCGCCGCAGGTCTTGGTGACCGATTCTTACACCATGGGCGGTACCGTTTCGGCCACGCATGCTTCCCCCATCCGGGGCGAAATGTTCGGCCGCAGCAACGGCAAGCCCGGCCAGCGTTTCCAGATCTCCCAGACCCCAATGTTACCCCTCCGCAGGGATGAAACGGTGGAAGTGGAGGTAGAAGCAGGGTGGGAGAAGTGGGAAGAAGTGCCTGATTTTGCCGCTTCCGGCCCCGGGGACAAGCATTTTACTTGTGACCCGATTCATGGCGAGATCCAATTTGGCCCGTCTATTCGCCAGCCGGACGGCACCACCAGGCAGTACGGCGCGATCCCTCCCAAAGGCACCCGCATACGCCTCTCGCAGTATCGAGTCGGCGGCGGGACCATTGGTAATGTGGGCCCAAGGACATTAACTGTGTTGAAGTCTTCCATTCCTTTCGTCGCCAAGGTAGTCAACCGGGAAGCAGCTTTCGGCGGGCGGGATGCCGAGACGCTGGAGCACGCCAAAATGCGCGGCCCGCGGCAGTTACGGACGCGAAATCGGGCGGTGACTGCGGAGGATTTCGAAGTAATGGCATTGGAAGCCTCCAGCAGCGTAGCCAGGGCGAAATGCGTACAGCCCCGGCCGGGGAACGATGACCCACCGCCTGGCACGGTCCAACTGTATCTAGTGCCATCGCTGGAAGGCGTTGCCAAGCCAGTGCCTCGGCAATTGGAAATAGATGAAACGTTAGCAGCGTCCGTGCGGACGTATCTAGATGAGCGCAGGCTATTGGGCACAGCGTTGGACATTCGTACGCCGCCGTATATTTGGGTTTCAGCACAGGTGAAAATCAAAGTGCAAAATCGATTGGAAGCGGCGACGGTGCGCCAGCGTGTGGAGGATGAACTTTACCGCTTCATCCACCCGCTCATCGGCGGGACCGAAAGGCGAGGATGGCCTTTCGGTCGAGATTTATACATCGCCGATATTTACGCCATTGTTCACGATATACCGGGGGTAGAATTCATCTCAGAAGCGAAACTTTTCCCCATCGAGATCAATACCGGAAAATTGGGAACAGATACGATCCACGTTCAGGCGCCGGAGGGCGGGTTAATCGCATCGTACCGGCATCTGGTTGTGGTGGAAGAATAAGAGACTAACGCGGAGACGCCAAGGAATAAAGGCACGAAGTAAATTAAAATTAAAACCCTTACGTCTGACGCACCTTTGCAGCCTTGCGTTAAGATTCTTTCCATTTGGCTTTACGCACGCAGAGAGGTAGCT